>NZ_RZPF01000440.1:0-5584 GCF_004022735.1 Mesorhizobium sp. M7A.F.Ca.AU.001.01.1.1 | reverse complement strand
GCCGTCGACCTGCGCGAATTTTTCGAACACGTTCTGCAGTTTCTCGGCCGGTATGCCGATGCCGGTGTCCTCGACGCGGATCTTGAGCTGGACCACGTCGTTGACGATCTCGCCGCCGACGTCGATCAGCACGTGACCCTTCTCGGTGAACTTCACTGCGTTGCCGAGCAGGTTGGTGATGATCTGCCGGAACCGGCCGGCGTCGCCGACGACATGGGCCGGCAGGCGCGGATCGACGCGCACGATCAGTTCGAGGTTCTTTTCGGCGACGCGCGCCGAGACCAGCGTCGCCACGTCCTCGACCGCCTCGGAAAGGCGGAAGGGAGCAGGGTCGAGGGTGAGCTGGCCAGCATTGATCTTGGAGAAGTCGAGGATGTCGTTGATGATGGTGAGCAGCGCGTTGCCGGACTTCACGATAACGTCGGTGAAGGTCTTTTGGCGTGGGGTCAGATCGGTCTTGGCCAGCAGTTCGGCCATACCGAGCACACCGTTCATCGGCGTGCGGATCTCGTGGCTCATATTGGCCAGGAATTCCGATTTGGCGCGGTCGGCGGCCTCGGCCTTGAACAGGGATTCGGCGGATTCGGCAAAGGCGCGGCGGATCGCCACTTCCATCGGGCGGAAGATCCAGAAGGCGACGATGGCAAGGGCCGCGAACAGGATGCCGCTGGCCCACAACAACAGCCTGTCGCTGGAGGCATCGGCCAGATGGCGCTCATCATCCATGGCGGTGCGGACGCGAACCAGCATGGGTTGGGCGAACAGGTCATTCTGGTTGCGGATTTCGCGATAGCTCCACTCGTCGACCTTCTGCGCCACCGACATCAGGTTGAAATTGCGCACCATGTCGCGCGGCGACCAGAACAGATCGCCGTTAACTGAAGCGGATTGGAGTTCGTCGACGGTTTTGATCGACAGCCGCGGCTTGATCGCCGCAAGCTGGGCGGTCAGCGTCTCGATCTCGCCGGTCAGGCGCTCCGAATGGCCGCGCGCCGATGTGGTCAGGGCATCGCGTGTCTCCGCCCGCCAGGCGGTGCCGGTCGTCTCGGCAAAGCTGGTCGCGTTGCGCAGGTCTCGGGTGAAGATGACGAGATTGCTGCTCAGCGCATCGATGTCGCGGCGAAAGGAATTGACGCGATCAAGCGCAATCACGATGCCGGCGGAAGCCAGCGCGAAGATCAGCAACCCTGAAATATAGCGGATCCGGACCGACCGGATGAAGGACGAATATTCAGGCATGCGCAACCCCAACACATACGCACCATTTTAATGGCCGGGATTACGCTTCATTTACATTAAAATTTCGTTCGTTCGGGCAGGCGAGCCGTGCGAGCCGCCGGATGGACAGCGCGCCTAGGCCGCGTCCACGACGAGGGCGCGGATGCGGCCACTCACCGGGCCTTCCCCGAACCGTTTCCCAAGGGCATTCGCCACGTATCGCGTCACCTCCTCCAGCGAGCCACCGCGCGCCTCGATCTCGACCCGCAGGGGCGTGCCCTGGCAATAGGCCGTGGCCGCCTCATATGGCGAGGAAGCGGCGCTGACGGCATCCAGCGGCTCTATGGTAATGTTACGGAAGCCGGCGGCATGCAGGTCGGCGCGGATGACGTCCGCATCGTGATAGCCATGCGGTGTCCTTGCCATGAAGCGAGGCGGATCGGCCGGGAAAAAATGGCCGAGCGCCCGCGTCACCTCATCGGCAAACTCGTTCTCTTCGATGGCACCCCAGACGTTGAACAGGAAGTGTCCGCCCAGCCGCATCACGCGCCGAACTTGCCCGTAGGCGCCCACCCGATCGGGGAAGAACATCGCGCCAAACTGGCAGGCCACGGCGTCGAACTGTGCGTCCTCGAAGGGCAGCGCCTGAGCATCGGCCTGCTGCCAGGTGATGCGAGGATCGTCCACCATCCGCGTGCGTGCGTGGTCGAGCATGGGCTGGTTGAGGTCGGTGACCACGATGCGCGCTTGCGCCGGCAGCTTTGCTGCGAGCGCACGTGTCACCACACCGGTGCCCGCCGCCACTTCGAGCACCGATTGCGGCCCGAGCTTCGACACCCGCTCCGCCAGATCCCGCGCATATGGCTCGAAGATCAGCGGCACCATCGCCCGGTCGTAGATCTCGGGAATGGAACCGCTGAACAGCTTGTCGGTGGTCGACATGGCATCCTCCAACTCTTATCCGCACCGCGTGCTTGCCGTGCGGATGTCAATCCTCTGCCTCGGCAGGCTTCCGCTCAAGTTCTATTTCAGAACCGGCCGGCGGGGACGTGCGTGCAATCAGCTCGATGTTCCGGCTGGCACCAACCTTAGCTGTTACGCGCCGCCACGAATGTCGCCGCTTCTTTCAGCAACTGGGCATCGTCGCCATAGGGCTCAAGCAGCGCATGCGCCTGTTGGACGAGGCCGTGCAGCTGGCCGCGTGCCCAATTTGCACCATGCAAGGCCACCAGCGTCGCCTTGCCGGCGGCGGCGTCCTTGCCGGTCGCCTTGCCCATCTGGCTGGCGTCGGCGGTCAAATCGAGCAGGTCGTCGGCAAGCTGGAAGGCAAGACCGATCGCCGAGCCGAATTCGGCCAGCCGCTCGCGGTCATCGGCCGGGGCGCCGGCGATGAGGGCGCCTGCCTCGCAGGCGAAGCGGATCAGCGCGCCGGTCTTCATCGCCTGCAGCCGGATGATGCCGGCCTCGTCCGGCGGCGTCTGTTCGGCTTCGAGATCGAGCTTCTGGCCGCCGACCATGCCGCCTGCTCCGGCGGCGCGGGCAAGCGCCAGCACCAGGGCTGCCCGCCGCTCCGCCGGCAGCGCGGTCGACTCGCCGGCAATGATGTCGAAGGCCAGCGTCAGCAGGGCGTCGCCGGCCAGGATCGCGGTCGCCTCGTCGAAGGCCTTGTGCACGGTCGGCTGGCCGCGACGCAGGTCGTCGTCGTCCATGGCGGGCAGATCGTCGTGGATCAGCGAATAGCAATGCACGCATTCAAGTGCGGCGGCGACACGCAGTGCCGCCTCGCCGTCGGTGGAAAAAAGGGCGGCACTTTCCATGACCAGGAAGGGCCGCAGGCGCTTGCCGCCGTTCAGCACGCCATGGCGCATCGCCGCCATCAGCCGGTCCGGCCGGGCGATCTCGCCCGAAAGCGCGCGGTCGTCGAGCAGTCGCCGCAGCAGCACCTCGACGGCGGCTGCCCGCCTGATCAGCGCCATTTCGAACGCCATTTGGTCGTCATTCGTCATGGCCGGGACCGGTAGCCGACACTCAGACGTTGCGCAAGAAGGCAAGCGCCATTATGCCGGAGCAGTATGAGCCCGTTCGGAAACTCTACTCCTGCGGTCATCTGAGGGCGTTTTCTGCGCTTCCGGTGCTTGCGTACTCTAATGTACGCTCCGCTCCGGTTCTCGAAAACACCGTCACATGACTCACAGGAGCGCGTTTCAAAACGAGCTCTCTGGCACGGGTTGGGCGGCTTGGCGGAACCGATCGTCGATCATGAAACCGAAAAGCTGGACATGGCGACGAGATCGCGGGGCGTAAACCGCCGTGGTCTCAAGCGCTGGGTCCGGCGCGGCATCGTCGTGGCCGCGGTGCTGGCCTTGATTCCGGTCGTGCTGACATTTCTGTACCTGCCGTTCTTCGTGCATCCTGTCTCGACGCTGATGCTGAAGGACCTGGCGACCTTCTCCGGTTACGACCGCCGCTGGGTGTCGATCGATGACGTGTCGCCGGTGCTGGCCAATTCCGTCATCATGTCGGAGGACGGGCAGTTCTGCTTTCATCGTGGCGTCGATCTCGGCGAGCTGAGAGGCGTCGTCGACGATGCGCTGGCCGGCGAAGCGACGCGCGGCGCCTCGACCATCACCATGCAGACGGTCAAGAACCTGTATCTCTGGTCGCGGCCGCTGGGCTCGGTGCGCAAGGTGGTCGAATTGCCGCTGGCCGTCTATTTCGATGCGGTGATGTCGAAACGGCGCATCATGGAAATCTATCTCAACATCGCCGAGTGGGGGCCGGGCATCTACGGCATCGAGGCCGCGGCACAGCACCATTTCGGCGTCTCGGCAAAACAGCTGTCGCGACGGCAGGCCGCCCTGCTTGCGGTCTCTTTGCCAAATCCGATCGCCCGCAATCCGGCCAAGCCCGGGCCTGGCCTGAGGCGGCTTGCCAATCTGATCGAGCGGCGAGCCGGCCGCTCGGGGGCCTATGTCGGTTGTCTCCGCTAGCCGATCCAAAAAAATTCGCGCCAGTGCTGGCCAAAACGGCACAGGGCGTGTATAGGCACCCGACTTTCTCAGATTTAGGCCCCGACATGGCCCTTTCACGAGGGCGGGCGGGGCTTTTGACCATGTAGTGGAGCATATCCATGGCCGTTCCGAAACGTAAAACCTCTCCGTCCAAGCGCGGCATGCGCCGCTCGGCCGACGCCCTCAAGGCCCCGACCTATGTCGAGGACAAGAATTCCGGCGAAATGCGCCGTCCGCACCATATCGACCTGAAGACCGGCATGTATCGCGGTCGCCAGGTGTTGACGCCCAAGGAAAGCTGAGACCAGCCTTCCAAAGGTTTGAATTCCAAAAGGACCGGCCAGTGGCCGGTCCTTTTGCGTTTGGGGGGCGGGGTAGCGCGCATCTCGACGCGTGGGCGGCAATCGTTGCAGGCAACCGGCTGACATTGTTGTTGCGTGCGGTCTTCGACCGTGTTCAACGCTGCCATCGAAACATCTTGACGGCGTGCCTGTGGCGCATTCTACAAAGGATTGCCCCCACATGGAGACGCCAGATGTTCGGTGCCATTCCGCTGCTGATCGTGCCTTTCGTGCTCTACAATCTCGGACTGCTGGGAATATTCGGCAGCGGTGACGATCCGTGGGCAAGCGAGGTCTTCTCATTCAGCATGATGTCGGGTGGCGTGTTCTCGATGACGCTTGGCGATCTGATGGTGCTGATTGGGCTGATCTTCCTGTTCCTCGAAATGGCGAAGTCGGTGCGCACCACCAACGCCTCGATCATGGACCATCTTCTGTCGACGCTGGTCTTCGTGGCCTTCCTGGTCGAATTCCTGCTGGTGAAGGGTGCGGCCCATTCCGTCTTCTTCACGCTGATGGTCATCGCGCTGTTCGACGTGCTGGCCGGATTCGCGGTGTCGATGCGGTCGGCCAGCCGGGACATCAATTTGAATTAGGTCCCCCGGCGCGGAAGGCGGAAGTTTGACGGGCACTTGCGCTGACAGTTGGCGCAAACGCCCCTAACGTCGTCATCCCAGGGCGTAGCAAGGAGCGTAGCGACGGGCGCAGACCCCAGGGTCCAAGCCGCGACACGTGAGCGTTTCAGCGGTCCAGAATTCTGCTCCGCTGCACTCTACGGCGGATGTTACGGAATGGATCCTCGGGTCTGCGCGACGGAGCCTCGCTCCTGCTCCGCCCGTGGATGACGAAGTTCCCGACCTCACCCCGGATCGGCGGTGAAACCGGCGGCCTCGATGCCGGCGATTGCCGCGGCTTCGTCATTGTCCGACGTGTCGCCTGAAATGCCGACGGCGCCGATGATGGCACCGGCCTTGTCGCGGATCAGCACGCCGCCGACGACCGGCAGCACGCGCC
>NZ_RZPF01000439.1:0-5602 GCF_004022735.1 Mesorhizobium sp. M7A.F.Ca.AU.001.01.1.1 | reverse complement strand
GCGCAGCGAAGTCATCGGCCAGAAGAAGCCGAGCGGCGGCGGCCTGTTCGCCGGCCTTTTCGGCGGGACGTCGTCCGGCTCCTCGATAAGCTATCTTCCCGAGACGCGGGCTCTCGATCAGGCTCTCGCCAAGAGGGAGGCCAAGAAGCAGTTCAAGGTGAAGCCGGAATTCGTGCCGCAGGACGTGGAATTCACTGGTTACGATGCCGGCACCATCGTCATCGACACCAGCGCGCGGCGCCTCTACCTCGTCGAATCATCTTCCACCGCGCGGCGCTACGCCATTGCGGTCGGTCGCGAGGGCCTGCAGTTCAAGGGCACGGTCGCGGTCGGTGACAAGCAGGAATGGCCGCGCTGGATCCCGACGCTGGACATGCAGAAGCGCGAGCCGAAGCATTACGGCCAGTATAAGGACGGCATGCCTGGCGGTGGCCAGAATCCGCTCGGCGCCCGCGCCATCTATCTCTATGACGGCAAGAAGGACACGCATCTGCGCATCCACGGCACCATCGCGCCGCAGTCGATCGGAACCAGCGCCTCTAATGGCTGCTTCCGCATGATCAACGAGCACGTCATGGATCTCTACAGCCGCGTCAGGGTTGGCACCAAGGTCGTCATCATCTGACGTTTTCGTCATCCTGCCGAAAGGGCCGGCTCAGCCGGCCCTTTTGTTTTGCCCTGTTCACGATCCGAGCGCCTTCTTGGGAAAAAACCTTCGCGGTGGTTTTTTCTCTGGCGGAATCAATCCGGCCGCGTTAAGCGATGACTCCCATGGCGCGATATGTATTCATCACAGGCGGCGTGGTTTCCTCACTTGGAAAAGGCATTGCCGCAGCGGCCCTTGGGGCTCTCCTGCAGGCGCGAGGCTATCGCGCACGCATCAAAAAACTCGATCCCTATCTCAATGTCGATCCGGGGACGATGTCGCCGTACCAGCATGGCGAGGTTTTCGTCACCGACGATGGTGCGGAAACCGATCTTGATCTTGGCCATTACGAGCGCTTCACAGGCCGCTCCGCCAACCAGCAGGACAACATCACCACCGGCCGCATCTACAAGAACATCATCGAGCGCGAGCGGCGCGGCGACTATCTCGGCGCCACCGTGCAGGTCATCCCCCACGTCACCGACGAGATCAAGAATTTCGTCCTCAACGGCAATGACGACTATGATTTCGTGCTGTGCGAGATCGGCGGCACGGTCGGCGACATCGAGGCGATGCCGTTCCTGGAGGCTATACGCCAGCTCGGCAACGACTTGCCGCGCAACAATGCCGTCTACGTGCATCTGACGCTGATGCCCTATATCCCGACGGCCGGTGAGCTGAAGACCAAGCCGACTCAGCATTCGGTCAAGGAACTGCGCGGCATCGGCATCGCGCCCGACATCCTGCTGGTCCGCGCCGACCGCGCTATCCCCAAGGAAGAGCGCAGAAAACTGTCGCTGTTCTGCAATGTGCGCGAAAGCGCCGTGATCCAGGCGCTCGACGTGCCGCATATCTACGACGTGCCGATGGCCTATCACAAGGAAGGGCTCGATTCGGAAGTCCTGGCCGCCTTCGGCATCGATCCGGCGCCGAAGCCGCGTATGGAGCCGTGGCAGGCGGTGTCCAACCGCATCCACAATCCGGAAGGCGAGGTGACCATCGCCGTTGTCGGCAAATATACCGGCCTCAAGGACGCCTACAAATCGCTGATCGAGGCGCTGTCGCATGGCGGCCTGGCCAATCACGTCAAGGTCAAGCTCGACTGGATCGAATCGGAGATCTTCGAAAAGGAGGATCCGACGCCGTGGCTGGAAAAGGTGCATGGCATCCTGGTTCCCGGCGGCTTTGGGGAGCGCGGCTCGGAAGGCAAAATCCTGGCGGCGAAGTTCGCGCGTGAGCGAAAAGTGCCGTATTTCGGCATCTGCTTCGGCATGCAGATGGCCTGCATCGAGGCGGCGCGGTCGCTGGCCGGCGTCGAGCATGCGTCTTCGACCGAGTTTGGTCCGACCGAGGAACCGGTCGTCGGCCTGATGACCGAATGGCTGAAAGGCAACATGCTGGAGAAGCGCCGCGAAACCGGCGATCTCGGCGGCACGATGCGGCTCGGCGCCTATCAGGCCGAGCTCGCCAAGGGCTCCAAGATCGCCGAGATCTACGGCGACACTCAGATTTCCGAGCGCCATCGCCACCGCTACGAGGTCAATGTCGACTACAAGGAGCGGCTTGAGGATTGCGGCCTGGTGTTCGCCGGCATGTCGCCCGACGGCGTGCTGCCGGAAACGGTCGAATACCCGGACCATCCCTGGTTCATCGGCGTGCAGTATCATCCGGAACTGAAAAGCCGGCCGCTCGACCCGCATCCGCTGTTCGCCAGTTTCATCGAGGCAGCGGTGGAGCAGAGCCGGCTGGTGTAGGCCGGTCGGCCATGCAGACCTATGTCGCGCTGCTTTACAGCATCATTCTGGGCGAGGGCCGCCGGGTCGTCATGGCCGATCTCAAGGCCATGGCGGAAGATCTCGGGCTGAAGAACCCGCGCACCCTGGTGGCGACCGGAAATCTGGTCTTCGAGGCGCCGGCAACTGATATTGCCGACCTTGAACAGCGGCTGGAGGCAGCCTTCGAAAAAACCTTCGGCCGCCATGTCGACATCATCGTGCGTGGTGCCAAGGACTGGCTGAAGCTTGCCGCCGGCAATCCGTTCCCGGCCGATTCGGCCAAAGCAGGCGATCAGGTGGCCGTACGGGTGATGCGCAAGCCTGCGCCCGTGGAGGCCGTGACGGGGCTCCAGGCCTATGCCGGCGAGGATGAAAAAGTGACTTCGGTCGGCGGCGACATCTGGGTCGTCTTTTCGCGCGAGAGGCCAAGCTCGCGGCTGCTTGCGGCGATGAATCACAAGCGCATGGGCACGGGCACGTCGCGCAACTGGAACACGGTGCGCAGATTGGCCGAGATGCTCGGGTAGGTTTTGGGGCGGCTCTCGCCGCCCCAAAATTCACCTTGTCAGGCCTTCGCGGTCCTGGCGCCGGCGCCCAAAGCGGCGGTGCGCAGCACGTAGTAGATGATGCCGGCGATCGCCACGCCGAAGAACCAGCCATAGACACCCCACCAGGACGGCAGCCAGTTGGTGAAGTTGGGCAGGATCGACGAGAAGATGGCGCCGATGCCGGCGGCGATGAAGGCGTTGACGTGCCAGCCGCCCTGGAAGCGGAATTCGCCATCTTCGCGATAAAGCGCCTCGACGTCGACCTCACCCTTCCGGATCAGGTAGTAGTCGACCATCATCACCCCGAAGATCGGCCCCATCGTCGCGCCGATGATGTTGACGAAGGAAGCCGCACTGCCTTCCCATGGCGCGAAGGGATAGAGCAGCAGGGCGATCACGGCCGCGATATAGCCGCCCTTCTTGAAGTCGATCTGCCTGGGAAAGACATTGGAGAAGTCGAAGGCCGGCGAGACGAAGTTCGCCACGACGTTGATGCCAAGCGTCGCAACTGCAAAGGTCAGGGCAGCAAGGGCTGCCAGGAACCAGCTGTCGAATTTCGCCGATATCTGGTCGGGATGCAGCAGCACCTCGCCATAGACGTCAAAGGCGGCAATGGTGGTGACGCCGGCCACCAGAGAAAACAGGATCAGGTTGATCGGCAGGCCCCAGATGTTGCCCTTGCGCAGCGATGCCTTGTCAGGCGCGTAACGGGCGAAATCGCAGAAATTGAGATAGAGCGCCGAGAAATAGGTGACCCAGATCGCGGCCACCGCAAACAGCGAGGTCCAGGAGCCAGGCGTGCCGGGCACGCCCGCATCCTTCGTCTTGTCCAGCAGCACGTCCATCGGGATGTCGCTGGTGAAGGCAAATCTCCCGGATTTGACACAGAGATAGATCGCCAGGATCAGCATCATCACCCACACCGCGGGGCCGGCCCAGTCCTGGAAGCGGCGGACCGTTTCCATGCCGTTCTGGATGATCAGCAATTGCAGCCCCCAGATGACCACGAAGCAGATCACCTCCAGGCCGGTATGACCGAGGAAGTGCGTGCTGGCGTTGAAATCGGCGAACCATTGCGTGCGGATCAGCAGCGCCACGATCGCGCCCGAGGCGGCGGCAGTCTGCGCGCCGTACCAGAAGCAGGCGACGACGGCGCGCACCAGCGCCGGTATGTTGGCGCCCCAGATGCCGAAAGAGGCGCGGGCAAGCACGGGGTAGGGCACGCCCGTCTTCACGCCGGCATAGCCGACCATGTTCATCAGCGCGTAGATGATCAGCGAGCCGATGCCTATGGCGATGATGAAATTGACGAAGCCGCCGCAGAACAGGAACAGACTGGCGGCAAGATAGTAGCCCCAAAGGCTGTGGACGTCCGACGTCCAGACGTTGAAGATCGAGAATGGTCCCCAGTTTCGAACTTTGGCCGGAGCCAAATCCTCGTTGTACAGATCAGGTGAAGCACCCTGTATCGTCATGGCAATGTTCCCCTTTTGCAGCACGCGCCCTCACGCGTTGGCCGCGTGCAGGTTAAGCCTGCCGCAGGGGAACCGACAAGCAACCTATTTGCCGGCTTTGGCCTTAAAGATATTCAATGAGAACTGCGATTATCGATGCAAGGCGATGGTGGGTCATCGCTGGACCACGGATGAGTCGAGGTTCGACGCGGGGATTCCAATCTGAAGCGGTGGCTCCCGACATTTTCGGTTGGGGGGCATCTAAGCGATTGCCATCACCTGCTTGTGGTCCGCGACTTCGGCGAGCAGCCAATCCTGAAACAGACCGGTGCCTGGCTTGTTGCCGATGCTGCGACGCTGATGCAGGTAAATGCCGGCCGGATAGGTGTGGCGGGCACGGAACGGCGCGACCAGCTTGCCTTGCTGCAGAAAATCTTGCGCCATCATCGTGTCCGCAAGCGCTATTCCGGCGCCATTGATCGCTTCGCGCATGATCAAGGTGCAATCATCCAGTGTTGTGCTGGATTTTGGCGTCGTTTCCAGAACGCCTTCCTGCTCCAGCCAACGCTTCCATCTCATGGTTTCGCATTCATGGATCAGATGATGATTGACCAGATCGGCCGGCGATCGCAGCGGCACAGGCCCCTCCAGAAGCGAAGGCGCACAGACCGGCGTCAAAAGCAGCGGGATCAGCAGCGTCAGAGCCGGGCCGGCCTTGTAGACGAACTCGTCGACAATGGCCAAATCGAAGTTGGCGCGCTTGCCTGAAGTGGAGATCTCCAGATCCACCGACGGATGCAACCGGCGAAAGTTCGGCAACCGGTCCGCCAGCCAAAGGTTCAGAACGGTGGGCACGCACAAGACCCGAACACGTTGGATCTTGCCGTGGCGCGACCCCTCGGAGAGGCTGACGTCATCGGTGGCGCGCCAGATCGCTTCGAACGCCTCCGAGAGGCTGCGCGCATAGTAGGAGCCCCTTATGGTTGGCGTTATCTGGCGAAAACCGCGTTCGAACAGGTCCTGGCCAAGATTTCGTTCAAGCGCGCGGATGTGCCGGCTGACAGCCGAGGGTGTCAGATGCAGTTCTTCCGCCGCGTCCTTGACGCTGCCAAGGCGAGCGGCGGCCTCGAAAGCGCGCATGCCATTGAGTGAGGGAAGGGCCATTGGCCGAGCATGAAT
>NZ_RZPF01000438.1:0-5604 GCF_004022735.1 Mesorhizobium sp. M7A.F.Ca.AU.001.01.1.1 | reverse complement strand
GATGACGCGAGCAGGCGTGATCGAGGCGATCGCCGCCGATTACACGCGCACCGCCGTCCTGAAAGGGCTCGAGCGGCGCGAGATCATCTTTCGGCACGTGCTGCGCAATGCGCTGACGCCGACCGTCGCGGTGCTGGCGACGCAGACCGGATACATGCTGGGTGGGCTGGTGGTGATCGAGGCGTTGTTCGGCATCCAGGGACTTGGCAATCTGGTCCTGAACGCGGCCAAGGCCCGTGATTTCCCGATGCTGGAGGCAGGCGTATTGGTGATGGCGGCCATCTTCGTGCTGTCGGCGGCGGCCGGCGACCTCTTGCTGGCGCTGCTCGATCCGCGGCAACGCCGCCGGACCTCGCCATGACGGATCTGGCCGAGTTTCCCGCACTGCAGCGCGCCGTGGCGGGCTTTTCGGCAGTGCGCCGGATTCGCAGTGCTTTCGCCGGATTGCCGCCGTCGGTCGTGGTCGGATTGCTGCTGCTTTTGTTCTGGGTCGCTTGCGCCATAGCAGGCAACCTCTTCGTTCCCTACGATCCCTATGCCGAGGATTTCCTGGCGACGCTGACGCCGCCCGATGCGCTGCACTGGTTCGGGACCGATCAGCTCGGCCGCGATGTGCTGTCCCGCATCATCGTCGGTTCGCGCGACATCCTGCTGGTTGCGCCGCTGGCGACGCTGGCCGGGGTTGCCGCCGGCAGCATCATCGGCCTGGTGCTCGGCTATTTCGAGGGCCTCACTGATGCCATCGGCGCGCGGCTGCTCGATACGCTGATGGCGTTTCCGTTCATCGTTCTCGTCACCATGACGCTGGTGGCGATCGGCCCGTCGAACCTGACCGTCATCCTGGTGATCGGCATCGCCTACGCGCCGCTGGTGGCGCGCACCGTTCGCGCCGCCGTGCGTGAGCAGAAGCAGCGCGACTATGTCAGCGCCGCGCGGCTTGGCGGTGAAGGCCCGCTCGCCATCATGTTCCTGGAGATCCTGCCCAACATCAGGGAAACGATCCTCATCGAACTCGTCACAAGGCTGGGCTACGCGTTCTTCTCGATCGCGACGCTGAGCTTTCTCGGCCTCGGCATTCAGCCGCCATCGGCCGACTGGGGACTGGCCGTCGCCGACGGCTATGGCTTCCTGACCGGCGGAAAATGGTGGGTCGTCGTCTTCAATTCCGGGGCAATCGTCTCGCTGGTGATGGCGACCAACCTGATCGCACAAGGCATTGGCGCCTTCGAGAATAGCGATGCATGAGCCTTGATCCGGGCGCCAAAAAATCTCTTTTGCATTGAAGCCTGACGCGCATCCTTATATCGCATGATTATGAAGAAAATCGGGTTCCTGTCGTTCGGGCACTGGACGCCCTCGTCGCAATCGCAAGTGCGCTCGGCTTCGGACGCGCTTTTGCAATCCATAGAGCTGGCTGTCGCCGCCGAGCAGCTGGGCGCGGACGGCGCGTATTTTCGCGTGCATCACTTCGCCCGCCAGCTCGCGTCGCCGTTCCCGCTGCTGGCGGCGGTCGGCGCCAGGACCAGCCGCATCGAGATCGGCACCGCGGTCATCGACATGCGCTACGAGAACCCGCTCTACATGGCCGAGGATGCCGGTGCCGCCGACATCATCGCCGGCGGGCGCCTGCAGCTCGGCATCAGCCGTGGCTCGCCCGAGCAGGTGATCGATGGCTGGCGCCATTTTGGCTACGCGCCGCCGGAAGGGCAGAGCGACGCCGACATGGCAAGGCACCACGCCGAGGTCTTCCTCGAGACGCTGCGCGGCGAGGGGTTCGCCCAGCCCAATCCACGGCCAATGTTCCCCAACCCGCCCGGCCTCTTGCGCCTCGAGCCGCATTCGGAGGGTTTGCGCGAGCGGATCTGGTGGGGTGCGGCTACCAACGCCACGTCGGAATGGGCAGCCAAGCTCGGCATGAACCTGCAGAGCTCGACGCTCAAATTCGACGAGAGTGGCAAGCCGTTCCACATCCAGCAGGCCGAGCAGATCCGCATCTATCGCGAGGCCTGGAAGGCAGCCGGCCACAAGCGCGAGCCGCGCGTCTCGGTCAGCCGCAGCATCTTCGCGCTGGTCGACGATCGCGACCGCGCCTATTTCGGCCGCGGCAATGAGAGCCGCGACCAGATCGGCTTCATCGAGGAGAACACCAAGGCGATTTTCGGGCGCAGCTACGCGGCCGAGCCGGATGTGCTGATCAAGGAATTGGCGCAGGACGAGGCGATCGCCGAGGCGGATACGCTGTTGCTCACCGTTCCAAACCAGCTCGGCGTCGACTACAACGCGCATGTCATCGAGGCGATCCTGACCCATGTCGCTCCAGCGCTGGGCTGGCGCTGACGCCGGATCGATCAGGGCCGAGTTTTCCAGGGAGGTACACAATGCCAAAGAAGGCCTTGATCGCCTGGGGCGGCTGGGAGGGCCATACGCCGGAGCAGAGCGCGAAGCTCGTTCGCACCTTGCTTGAGCGAAACGGCTTCGACGTCACGCTGGGTGAGGGCACGGCGATGTTCGCCGGTCCGGAGCTTGCTTCCTTCGATCTCATCGTGCCTGTCATCACGATGTCGACGATCGAAAAGGCCGAGTTGCAGAACCTGACGCTTGCGGTTCGCGGGGGAAGCGGGCTCGGCGGTTTCCACGGCACGATGGGCGACAGTTTCCGCAATGAGCCTGACTATCAGTTCATGACCGGCGGCCAATGGGTGGCGCATCCCGGCAACATCATCGACTACACTGTCGCGATCACCCGGCCGGACGATCCGATCACAAAAGGCATCAGCGATTTCGCCTACCGGTCGGAGCAATATTACATGCATGTCGACCCAAGCAATGAGGTGCTGGCGACCACCACCTTCACCGACGCGCATTTTCCGGGGATAGGCGGCGTCGTCATGCCGGTCGTCTGGAAACGGCGCTATGGGGCGGGGAAGGTTTTCTACAGTTCCCTTGGTCACACGGCGGATGAGTTCGCGGTGCCGGAAATGGCGCTGATAGTGGAGCGGGGTTTGCTTTGGGCGGCGCGGGGGTAGAAGCAGGCGAAGTTCGTGAAAATCTGATGGAATTCACAGGAAATCTACGGAGATATCCAATGAACGATTCCAGTTGGTCCGCTTCCGAAAAGAAGCTCGCCCGCCACGCCTTCGATAAGGCTCTTGAGGCGGCCCTCGCAAAGACGATGGCCGAATTCAAGAGCAAGGCCAGTGCGGTGACGGTTCCCTCCCAGATGTGGGAGCTGGAAGCCTATTTGCGTGAACAGCGGCGGGATATCGATCGGACGTTCGACTACCGCTATTCGCAGCTCCTTTATGTCTTCACTCATCTCATCCGAGCAGGCTGCCTCGATGAAAAGCTGCTTGCCGGTCTGTCGCAAGACAAGCGGGATGTCATTCGGCGGGACCTTGCCTTTGCGGCGGGACGCCCGGCCAGCGGATGACGACGGCAGGGAGTGCGGCCGCGTCCCAATCCCTGCCATGCTGGAAAGCGGCCGTTGTCGTACTACCATCCCGTCACATGGCGAGGGGGATGAGATGGACCATCAGCGTACTGTTTTTCTGATCGGAGCAGGTTCCGTTGGTGACGACGAGCAAGCCGTGTTCACGCTGCACGTGAACGGCGCTGCCTGCAATCTGAAATGCAGTTATCGGGACAAGGTGATCGAGGCAGAAGAGGAAGACTTTTTCGAGGCTCTGTTCCAAATCCGTCAGGCACTCGAAGTCGATGGCCTGCTACCCTTCTGTTACGGAGCAAGCGCCAATGTTTATCCGGAAAATACCGTGATGGAGAAAAGTCGCGGATTGATAGCCTGCAAGGTGAAGACGGGGCAATTTCCGCAAGAGAGCGATCTGGTCGACATATTTGATGATGGCGTCGACGTGGTTCCGGTTTTCGTCCATATGCAGCAGGAATTTTGGGAAGAATGGCTGACTTCGCTGCCTTCCTAGCTGCTGGCGTTCATCCAATCCCGCCCGTAAACAGATAGGCGCCGGCGCTGCGCCCATCCTCCAGCCGCACAATAGCCGTCACGATCGAGCCATACGAGCCACGCCAGACGCTGTGGAACCGCTGGTGCTCTGCGGCCGGAACCAATGCCTGTCCACAGCAGCGCGCTCCGCTTCGCTGGATGGCGACAGGCTCGCCGTTGACATGCACCTTGACGCTGGCGTGTTCCGCCTCGGCGTCGATCGGCAGGTCGAGGGTGATGGTGATCTCGTCCTGATCGCCGGTCGTGCGCGTCTCGGCGGCAAGCGCAATGACGAGCGGAGGTGCCTTGCCGCTACCGGTTTGCGTGGGCCGGCGGGAAAATACATCTTCAGTCAGTTCCGGCGTGCGTGGGGGCAGGGTGCGGCGCCGGGTCGACTGTTCGTAGTCGCCGGCCATGCGCAGCAGCCTTTCGTCGTCATAGGCCTTGCCGGCGAAGGTCAGGCCGACCGGCATGCCGATATCGGCCATGGTTCCCATCGGCACGGTGACGGTCGGGATGCCAAAATGGCGCCAGACCAGATTGCCGTTGGCGACCCAGGTGCCATTGCGCCAGGCAAGGACGGCGGACGCCTCGTCGATGTCTGCATCGGCCGGTCCGACATCGGCGGCGGCGGGCAGCACCACGGCGTCGATGTCTTGGCCGTCCAGCCAGACCTCGAAATCGATCCGCCTTGTTGCTTCGAGGCCCTTCAGTCCGTCTTCCAGCGTTGGAATGTCTGCGAACGGCGTGACGCCGGACCGCGCCCGTTCCACATATTCTCTCAGATCGAAGCCGCCCTCATAGCGGTCGGGCAGCGTGCCGGGCGGCTGCGGGAAGATCTTTGGGCCGTCGACGGAGACGAGATCGGGCACGGCCGGGTCGGCATTGGCGCGCAAAAAGTCGTCCCAGCCCCAGATGCTGAGATCCCAGAGTTCGCGCTCGGCGAAGTCCTGCGGCACCAGCCCGCGCTCGACCATGGTGCGCGCCCCGGGGCGGTCGCGCTCGTAGTTGGAGACGACGGGGAAATCGACCTCGATCACCTCGGCGCCAAGCCGCTTGAGATCGGCCGCTGCCTGCTCCCACAGGGCAAGCACCGAGGCGCGGGTTTCGATCGGCGCATCGGCCTCGCTGTCGCGGCCGATATACATTCTGGGCACGCCCAGGCGCTTGCCTTTCAACGACCCCGCCAGTGCGAGATCGGTATAACGGGGCGGCCGCACATCGGAGCTTTTCGGCAGCTTGACCCAAGGCTGCGCGCGCCAGAAATCGCCTCGCGCCTCGGGATCGTCGGCGACGATCACATCGAGCAGTTCGAGCATGTCGGCCACGCTGCGCGTATGCGGCACGACGACATCCATGGTCGGCACCAGGGGCCAGTTGCCGCGCACAGAAATGACGCCGCGCGACGGCGTGTAGGCGACCAGCGCATTGTTGGTGGCCGGCGCGCGGCCGGACGACCAGGTTTCCTCGCCAAGCCCGAAGGCGCAGAAGCTGGCCGCTGTCGCCGTGCCGGAGCCATTGGACGAACCCGATGCGAAGGCGGCGGTGAGATAATCGCCATTGTACGGACTTTCGGCGCGGCCATAGACGCCGCGCTGCATGCCGCCATTGGCCATTGGCGGCATGTTGGTCAGCCCGATCAGCAC
>NZ_RZPF01000437.1:0-5607 GCF_004022735.1 Mesorhizobium sp. M7A.F.Ca.AU.001.01.1.1 | reverse complement strand
GGCCGAAATCATCGGAACTGAGGCGGGTCCAGCGGGCGCCCACCAATCCACCGCTAAAGATGTCGCCGGAGCGGACCGCTTCCGTGACCTCGGCGATCCGCGAGCGGACCATCGTTCCCCCGGCATAGCGGAAGAAGACATTCTTGTAGCCAAAGAGTTGGGATATGAATCTGGTCTGCGTCTGCCCGGTGATGCCCACGCAGCCCATCTCCCATGCGGCGGCGACAAGCGCATCCAGCGTCGCGCCCCAATGCGATCCGAATGCCTGGATTTGCAACAGGTTCGCCATGTCGCCGGCTTGACCATAGAAGGCATAACAACCGAGCATTTTGCCCGTTTCGTCGTAGATCCCACCGAAATGAAGGGGGCCGTCGGCCCGCTTCTCGGCCGCCAGCGCAAGCAGCCGTGGCAACTCCCCATCCTTCCAACTCGGCCGAAGAGCGTAACCAGACAGGAGGGTCGGCAGTTCCTCGGCAAATTGCACGGCATTGATCGGCTCACGGTGGGTGCGATGCGACGATGAATGCTGGACGGGGGGCTCGAACCTTCTTTTCGCAAGAGCATCGAATGCTCGCGCAAAGGGGTCGAGTACAAGGTGAGGCAGGCCGGGCCATTTACGGTGCAGTGCGGCGGCGGCCATTCCCGCCGGCCGGAAGACATATGTCCATCCCAGACAATGCACCGGCAGGAGTTGATACTTCATCGGGCGCGCGAAGGCTAAGGATGTCCGGTTGGCCGAATCGGTCAGCTGCAGATCGAATTCGCCTTGATGCAATGCCCGCAGCAATTGCGGTCCGGCCGAGCCGTCATCGGTGCCGGGGTCGGCCATGAGCGGCCCGATGATCGCCGCATTCAATGGCGCACCATTGAGCTCGTAGCGGGCTTTCAAAACGCCGAGGAACCCACCCAGGCGGCCCTGCCGGTTGATCTGGACAAGAGCGTTGCTTTCACCGGAGTGGCCGGCAGGGTCGAGATAAATCTCTCTCATATACGCGGCCGTTTCGGCGATCGCGCGATCGAGGAGGTGACGGCGCCGCCGGCGAAACTTCGTCAGGAAGAGTGCGGCGACGCGCTCGAGATCTTCGGCAGCAAGCGGCCGAACCGAGCCATGCTGAGATTCCAGCACTGACGGCGCAGCCAACTTTTCCTCGGCATTCGCAGAAAGATGCATCGTGAAAAACGTCCGTGGGTTGCCTCCATCGGATATATATCAACCATTGGTAGAAACAACGTATCTCGGTCAATATGATGAACAGAGGTCCCAAGACTTACTATCCGGACAGGACTTCACAGGCAAATCAAGTCGGCCAGCATCACGGCGCTGATCGACGGGTCGACTGCCTCCCTGCGATCGCATCTCCTGCTCCAGCCCGCTGGGCTGACCGTGCCTGACAGAGGCGGCCTCCGGCCGAAGCTGGAGGCCGCCTCAGGTCAGCTGACAAGTCCCTTGGTCAGTTCGAGCGCCTGGCGTTCGAACAGGCGACGGTAGATGCCGCCTTTCAGCCGGATCAGTTCGTCATGCGAGCCTTCCTCGACGATGTTGCCGCGATCGAAGACCAGCAGCCTGTCGAGCGCCCGCACTGTCGAAAGCCGGTGCGCGATGACCAGCGTGGTGCGGCCGACCATCAGCCGCTCCATCGCCTGCTGGATCAGCACCTCCGATTCCGAATCGAGGCTCGATGTCGCCTCGTCGAGGATCAGGATGCGCGCATCGGCAAGGAAGGCGCGCGCGATCGCCACGCGCTGACGCTCGCCACCCGACAGTTTCACGCCGCGTTCGCCGACCAGTGTACCGTAGCCCTTTGGCAGGTTGGTGATGAAGTCATGCGCACTCGCCAGCTTGGCGGCATGCTCGATCTCCTCCTGCGACGCACTCGGCCTGGCATAGGCGATGTTTTCGGCCAGCGACCGGTGGAACAGGATCGGCTCCTGCTGAACGATGGCGATCTGCCCGCGCAGCGAGGCTTGCGCCACCTGCGAGATGTCCTGACTGTCGACCAGGATTTTCCCCGCGTTCACGTCATAGAGCCGCTGGATAAGCTTGACGAAGGTCGTCTTGCCCGACCCCGAATGGCCGACCAGCCCGACGCGCTCACCCGGCGCGATATCGACCGAAAAGTCGCGGTAAAGCGCGGATCGGTGATGGCCATAGTGAAAGGTGACGTTGTCGAAGCTGATCCGTCCTTCGGTGATCCGGATCGGCTTGGCACCTGGCCGGTCCTCGATGCCGAGCGGTTCGGACTGGAAATCGACCAGCTCTTCCATATCGTTGATGGAGCGCTGCAGGTTGCGGATATGCGTGCCGATGTCCCTGAGATAGCCCTGCAGCACAAAGAGCGAGGTCAGCACGAACGCAACGTCGCCGGCGCTCGCCTGCCCCCACGACCACAGCATCAGCGCCAGGCCGATCACCGCAGCGCGCATGACCAGCAGCAGCACCCCTTGCGTGGTGCCGTTGATGGTGCCGCGCACCCAGGTGCGCCGTGTACGCGCACGCCATTTGGCGACGACCTTGGCCAGGCGGCGTTCTTCGCGCTCCTCGGCGCCAAAGCCCTTGACCACGGCGTTGCAGCTGACCGCGTCGGCCAGCGAGCCGCCGAGGCGGGTATCCCAGGTGTTGGCGAGCCTTGCCGCCGGCGCGACATAGCCAAGTGACAGCAGCGCCGTCACCGTGATGAACAGCACCGAACCGGCAGCAACGACCGCACCCATCAACGGCCAGAACCAGCCGAGCAGCAACGTCGACCCGACCAGCATGACGACCGACGGCAGCAGTGCGATGAGGATGGTGTCGTTGAGCAGGTCGAGCGCCCACATGCCGCGCGTCACCTTGCGGACGGTCGAGCCGGCAAAGCTGTTGGCATGCCAATCGGTGGAAAAGCGCTGAACGCGATGGAAAGCATCGGCGGCGATGTCGGCCATCATCTTCAAGGTCAGCTCGACGATGCCCATGAACGCCAGGTTGCGCAACACGACGCCGGCCAGCGCCAGCGCCATCAACATCGAGAACGCCGTCAGCGCGGCATTCCAGGCAATCGCGTCGGCGGCGGCGCTGCTGGCGACGGCGTCGACCAGCCGGCCGGAATAGAGCGGCGTCAGCACATCGGCCAGCGTCGACAGCAGGAAGCTGGCCATGATGAGCGAAAGCCGCCACGGCTGGCGCCGCCAATGGGTAAGCGTGAAGCCAAGAACGCTGCGAAAGGCGCTCGCGCGCAAATCGATCTTGAAACGAGCCATGATGTCATTCGGGCACAAACGAGCCCGATCCCAGTAGGTCGAAAATTGAAGAAGCCGCGCAAGGGCCAATGATTGCCCGGAAGCGGAGTGGCATATTTGGCGTATCGCCCATAACCGGGCGGCGATCGGCATCGGCATAAGCCTGTGCTCGATCCGGCATCGGCACGAAGGGCAAACCTTCGCGGAGCGCCGGATGAGACCTAGGCTTCGCGGCCTCGCATTACCATGTGAAATACTGCCATTCGGACCTCCCGCAAGACAATTGCGGAGCGGTTCTTATAGAGACGCTCCGATGCACCGCCAAGACGGGCTGACGCCAAAAGCGTATCTGGTCCAACCACTGCGATTATTTTGCAACAATGGCGGGCAAGCCGCGCCTCATTCAGGAACGCGATCCAAGCGCATGTAGCGGCCATCGGTCGATGGCTTGAACCCGAGCTTTTCATACATGCCATGGGCATCGCTGGTCGACAGGCTCCAATGGAAAACGGTCCTGACCTCCGGATGATCGATCAGGGCCTGGACGAGCCGGCTTCCTATGCCCTGCCCGCGATTCTCCGGCCAGATGATGATATCGGCGAGATAGGCGAATACGGTGCGGTCGGTGATCGCCCGGCCGAAGCCGACTTGCCTGCCATCGACATAGGCGCCGACGCAAAGCGAGTTGGCAAAGGCGCGGCGATGGACTTCGTCAGTGCGTCCGGCGCCCCAATAGCTTGCCATCAACAGGTCCGATGTCGCACGGAAATCGATCCGTGACATGTCGAAGCTGATCTCACAATCGGGCATGGTTGTCTCCGGCCGCGCCGCGTGCGCTTTCGGTACCTAGCTGCGATCCCTGAAACGATTGGTGATGGGGTAGCGGCGGTCGCGGCCAAAATTCTTTTTCGTGATCTTCACGCCTGGCGCCGCCTGCCGTCGCTTGTATTCTGCGATGTAGAGCAGGTGCTCGATGCGCGTCACCGTCGCCCGGTCATGGCCGCGCGCTACGATGTCGTCGACACCCATCTCATTCTCGACCAGGCATTCGAGGATATCGTCCAGCACCGGATAGGGCGGCAGCGAATCCTGATCGGTCTGGTTCTCGCGCAATTCCGCCGACGGTGCCTTGTCGATGATGTTCTTCGGGATCACCTCGCCCGAGGGGCCCAGCGCACCCGGCGGCACGTGGCTGTTGCGCCAGCGCGACAGCGCGTAGACCTGCATCTTGTAGAGGTCCTTGATCGGATTGAAGCCGCCATTCATGTCGCCATAGAGCGTGGCATAACCGACCGACATCTCGCTCTTGTTGCCGGTGGTGACGACCATTGAGCCGAACTTGTTGGAGATCGCCATCAGGATGGTGCCGCGTGCGCGGCTCTGCAAATTCTCCTCGGTGATACCTTCCTTGGTGCCTTCGAACATCTGCGTCAGCGCGTGCAGGAAGCCCTCGACCGGCTCGAAGATGGGCACGATGTCATAGCGGCAGCCGAGAGCGCGGGCGCAATCCTCGGCATCTTTGAGCGAATCCTTCGAGGTATAGCGGTAGGGCATCATCACCGCGCGCAGCCGTTCCTCGCCGAGCGCATCGACGGCCAGCGCCGCGCAGATCGCCGAATCGATGCCGCCGGACAGACCAAGCACGACGTTCTTGAAGCCGTTCTTGTTGACGTAGTCGCGCAGGCCCAGCATGCAGGCGCGATAGTCAGCCTCCTCCCGGTCCGGGATTTTCGACATCGGCCCTTCCGAGCAGACCCAGTGATCGCCTTGTCTCTTCCAGGTGGTGACGTCGACCGCTTCCTCGAACTGGCTCATCTGGAAGGCAAGCGTCTTGTCGGCGCCAATGGCAAACGAAGCGCCGTCGAAGATCAGCTCGTCCTGGCCGCCGAGCTGGTTGGCATAGATCATCGGCAGCCCGCATTCGATGACCTGGCGGATGACGACCTGGTGGCGGACATCGATCTTGGCGCGATAATAGGGTGAGCCGTTCGGCACCAGCAGGATTTCCGCCCCGCTTTCGGCCAGCGTCTCGCAGATATCGACATCGCCCCAGATGTCCTCGCAGATCGGAATTCCGATGCGCACGCCGCGGAAATTGACCGGCCCCTGGATCTCGGGTCCGGCCTGGAAGACGCGCTTCTCGTCGAACTCGCCGTAGTTCGGCAGATCGAGCTTGTAGCGTTCGGCGATGATCTTGCCGCCGTCGGCGAAGATGATCGAATTGTGCGTGCCGCTCTTGCGCTTCAACGGCGTGCCGATGATGACGCCGGGACCGCCATCCGCGGTGTCGGCGGCAAAGTCCTGTGCCGCCTTTTCGCAGGCTTTCAAAAAGGCCGGCTTCAGCACCAGATCCTCCGGCGGGTAGCCGGCGAGGAAAAGCTCGGTATAGAG
>NZ_RZPF01000436.1:0-5634 GCF_004022735.1 Mesorhizobium sp. M7A.F.Ca.AU.001.01.1.1 | reverse complement strand
GCCTGGGAGACCCGGCCTGCCGCGCCTTCACCTACAATAAAAAAGCCAAATGGTGCTTCCTCAAATCCGACTACAACCAGTTGAAAACCTTCAACGGCGCGGTCGCCGGCAAGGTCGTCAACATCGATGGCGATCCTGATATCGGCGCGCCGCCGGAACTCGCCTTTTTCCCCAACTGGATGGCCGACCAGGCCCAGCAATACCGCAACAAGCTGCTCGGCCCGGCCTATGACAAGCCGACAGAAGGCATGGCTGCCTTGCTGAGTGCCGCCGAACAGGCCGTGCTGACCGGCGACCACCGCTCCGCCATGCTGAAATACGAGGCCGCTGTCTCGGTACTGCCCGATGATGGCCAGCTCTGGCTCAACCTGGCGCGTGAAACGCTGGCCGTGCAGCCCGCCGCCAGCACATCCGAAGCTTCCACTTTGCCGACGAACGGCACTTCGGCCGCATTCAATGCCTATAAACTACTGCGCACCACCAAGACGCGCGCCGAAGTGCTGGCGCTGCTCGGCAACGGCCTCGACAAGCGCGATCTCTACCGGCCGGCGCTACAGGCCTATGAGGCGAGCCTTGCCCTGAACCCGTCGCCGGCGGTCCAGGCCGACTATGCCGATCTGAAGGCGCGCAAGGGTTTCCGCGTTATCGACCACACCATCGACGCCGACACCAGCGCGCCGCGCATCTGCGCGCAATTCTCCGAAGATCTGGTCAAGACCGGCGTCGATTACGCGCAATTCGTCACCGTCGACAATGCACCGCCCAAGGGCGTCGAGGCCAAGGACAAGCAGATCTGCGTCGAAGGGCTGGAGCATGGCCAGCACTACGACGTCACCTTCCGCGCCGGCCTGCCGGCGGCAATCGGCGAAGTGACCGCGGCACCCGTGGTGCTGTCGATCTATGTCCAGGACCGCGCACCGTCCGCCCGCTTCACCGGTGATAGCTTCGTGCTGCCGGCCGGCGCGCGCCGCGGTATTCCGATCGTTACCGTCAACATGAACGCCGCCGAGATGAAGCTCTATCGCATCGGCGATCGTTCGCTGGCACAGCTTCTGTCGGGCTACCAGTTCCTGCACCAGCTGGACGGCTATGACATCTCCAACATTTCCGAGCAGATGGGCGCGCCGGTCTGGCAAGGCCAGCTCGACATCGCCAATGACCTCAACAAGGAGGTCACCACCTCCTTCCCGGTCGACGAGGCGGTGCCGCAGCGCAAGCCCGGCGTCTACGTGCTGACCGCCCAGGCCGTCAACAACAAGAGCGACGACTACAACTCGATGGCCACGCAATGGTTCGTCGTCTCCGACATCGGCCTGTCGACCTATACCGGTCAGGACGGGCTCAATGTCTTTGCCCGTTCGCTGGGCAGCGCCAAGCCGATCGCCGGCGCCGAACTGACGCTGGTCGCCAGGAACAATGAGGTTCTGGGCACGGCGACGTCGGATGCCGACGGCCATGCCGTCTTCAACCCCGGCCTGACGCGCGGCGACGGCGGCATGGTGCCGGCCGTGCTGATGGCCAAGCAGGGCGACAATGACTTCGTCTTCCTCGACATGGGCCGGGCCGGCTTCGACCTGTCCGACCGCGGCGTCACCGGGCGCGCGGCGCCAGGTGCGCTCGACGTCTATGCCTGGACCGAACGCGGTATCTACCGCGCCGGCGAGGATGTTCATGTCGCCGCACTTGCTCGCGACGGTGCCGCCAAGGCGGTCGAAAACCTGCCGTTGACCTTCATCTTCTCGCGCCCCGACGGCGTCGAGGACCGCCGTATCGTCAGCGACGGCGCATCGGCCGGCGGCCATGCCGTCGACCTGCCGCTCGCCCCCAACGCCATGCGAGGCACCTGGTCGGTGTCGATCTACACCGATCCCAAGCAGCCCGCGGTGGCCAGCCAGATGTTCCTGGTCGAGGATTTCGTGCCGGATCGCATCGAATTCGACATGAAGGCCGACAAGCAGGAAATCGCCCAGGGCGAAACCGCCAACATCGACATTGACGGCCGCTTCCTCTATGGCGCGCCGGCAGCAGGCTTGGCGCTGGAAGGCGAGCTGACGCTGTCGACTTCGCGCGACTGGGACCGTTTCCAGGGCTTTTCCTTCGGTCTCGCCGACGAGCAGTCGGCCGAACCCACGGTCACCCCCCTCGCCGATCTGCCGGTGGTTGGCGATGACGGCAAGGCGACCTTCCCGGTCTCCGTCGACCAACTGCCCTCGACCACCAAGCTGGTCGACGCCAAGGTGACGGTCAGGATGCGTGAAACCGGCGGCCGCGCCATCGAGCGCTCGCTCAACATCGGCATCCGCCCGCAGGGCCATATGATCGGCATTCGTCCGGATTTCGCCGACAATGAAGTGCCGCAGGGCGGCACGGCCAAGTTCAGCCTGATCGCCGTCGATCCCGACGGCAAGCGTGAGGCGCTGAAAGGCGCGCAATGGACGCTGGTCAAGGTCGAACGCAATTACCAGTGGTACCGCTCCAACAATTCGTGGAATTACGAGCCGGTGACCTTCACCAAGTCGATCGCCAACGGCCAGGTCGACCTCAACGCCGACGGCGACGCAACGGTCTCCGTGCCGGTCGATTGGGGTCAGTACAGGCTCGAGGTTGAAACCGCCGATCCGGAAGGACCGGCGACCAGCTACGAGTTCGACGCCGGCTGGTATGTCTCCTCGACCACCACCGAAACGCCTGACGGCCTCGAAATCGCCCTCGACAAGGACAATTATGCCGCCGGCGAAGTGGCCAAGCTGAAAATCTCGCCGCATTTTGCCGGCGAACTCTTGATCAACATCGGCTCCGACAAGCTGTTGAAGACCATCACGGCGTCAGTGCCGGCCGGCGGCAGCACCGTCGACATTCCGGTCGGCGACGACTGGGGCGCCGGCGCCTATGTCACCGCAACCCTGTTCCGGCCGGGCGATGCGCAGGAGACGCGCATGCCGGCCCGCGCCATCGGCGTGAAATGGCTGAAGGTCGATCCGGGTTCGAAGAAGCTCGCCATCACCTTGACGCCACCGGACAAGACCATGCCGCGCCAGCAGCTGTCGATCCCGGTTTCGGTCGCCGGCGTGCAGCCGGGCAGCAATGCCTATGTCATGGTTGCCGCCGTCGATGTCGGCATCCTCAATCTGACCAGCTACAAGGCGCCGGATCCGGAGAACTGGTTCTTCGGCCAGCGCATGCTGGGCATGGAAATCCGCGACATCTACGGTCGCCTGATCGACGGTTCTCTGGGCAACGCCGGCAAGCTCAGGACCGGCGGCGACGGCGCCAACATGCAGGCGCAAGGCAGCCCGCCGACCGAAAAGCTTGTCGCCTTCTTTTCCGGCGTCGTCGAGCTTGACGCCGACGGCAAGGCGCGGGTCGACTTCGACATCCCGCAGTTCAACGGCACCGTGCGCGTCATGGCCGTCGCCTGGACCAAGGACGCGGTCGGCCACGCCCAGTCCGACGTGATCGTGCGCGATCCCGTGGTCATCACCGCCGGCCTGCCGCGCTTCCTGGCGCCTGGTGACGCCGCCGTTATGCGCCTCGACGTCGCCGACACCGATGGTCCGGCCGGCGACTATGCGTTCTCGATCGAAACGACGGGCGACCTGTCGACGGGCGACAAGCCCCTGCCCCAGAAGCTGACGCTCGCCCAGGGCAAGCGCCAGACGCTAACCGTGCCGCTGATCGCTCAGACGGCCGGCAATGCCTCGCTCACCATCAAGCTTGCCCATGCCGACGGCACCAAGGTCGAGCAGACGCTCTATGTGCCGGTGCGCCCGGCGCAATTACCGGTCACCACCCGCCTGGTGGTCGACCTCAAGGGCGATGGCGGCGCGCTTCGCGTCGACAAGGAGCTGCTCGCGGCAAGCCTGCTCGACGGCGCCTCTGTCAGCGTCGGCGTTTCGCAGGCTGCCGCCTTCGACGTGCCTTCGCTGCTGATGACGCTCGACCGCTACCCCTATGGGTGCGCCGAGCAGACCACCAGCCGCGCCATGCCGCTTCTCTACGTCAATGAATTGGCGTCAGGCATCGGCATGGCCAGCGATCCAGATATCCATGGCCGCATTCAGGACGCCATCTACAAGGTTCTGAGCTATCAGGCCTCGGGCGGCAGCTTCGGCCTGTGGGGGCCGGGCTCCGGCGATCTGTGGCTCGATGCCTATGTCACCGACTTCCTGACCAGGGCGCGCGAGCAGAAATACGACGTGCCGAGCCTGGCCATGAACCAGGCGCTCAGCAACCTGCAGAACTCACTCGGCTACGACCAGAGCGTCCAGGACCGGGGCAGCGAGATCGCCTACGCCCTCTACGTTCTGGCCCGCAACAAGAAGGCCTCGATCGGCGACCTGCGCTACTATGCGGACACGCAACTCGAAGCTTTTTCCAGCCCGATGGCCGTTGCCCAGCTGGCGGCAAGCCTGGCGCTCTACGGCGATACACCGCGTGCGGAATCGACGTTCAAGACTGCCCTGCAGTTGGCCAAGTCGACCACCGACTACGACTACTACCGCTCCGACTACGGTTCGCGGCTGCGTGATGGCGCGGCGATGCTGGCGTTGGCGGCGGAATCCAAGCCGGTACCGACAATCGTGCCGGAGCTGATCAGGCTGGTGACCAGGGAACGCGCCGAAGCCCGCTGGACCAGCACCCAGGACGAATCCTGGATGCTGCTGGCGGCCCGCGCGCTGAAAGAAGGCAATGATACGATCACGCTGACCGTCAATGGCGCGGCACATTCCGGCGGCTACTCCGACCAGGTCGAAGGCTCTGACCTTGTCGAAAGCCCGCTGACCATCGCCAACACCGGCAAGACCCCGCTGCAGGCCGTCGTCACCACGGTGGCGTCGCCGGTCCAGCCCCTGCCGGCCGGCGGCGATGGCTTCACCATCAGCCGCACCTACTACAAGCTCGACGGCACCGAGGCCAATGTCACCGAAGCGACGCAGAACGAACGCTATGTCGTCGTGCTCAAAGTCAACGAGCAGAACACATGGCCATCGCGCCTGCTGGTCACCGACCTGTTGCCGGCCGGCTTCGAGATCGACAATCCCGGCCTGGTCTCCAGCGCCCAGTTGACGAACTTCTCGTGGCTGGCGCAGACCGATGCGGCCCATCTCGAATTCCGCGACGACCGTTTCGTCGCGGCATTCAACCCGGCCGACGGCGACCACGACCACAATCTGACCCTCGCCTATGTCGTGCGCGCCGTGACGCCGGGTACCTATGCGCACCCCGCGGCAACGGTGGAAGACATGTATCGGCCGCAATACTCGGCCCGCACCGCCACCGGCATGATGGAGATCAAGGCGCCGTAAGGCGCTGATGGTGATGGACGCGATGAGCAAAGTGCCCCCTCACCCGCCCTCCGCTTCGCTCGGTCGACCTCTCCCCGAGGGGAGAGGAGACGGCCAGCGCTGGCGCCAGTCTCTTCTCCCCACCGGAGGGAAGGCGGCCGCGAAGCGGCCGGATGAGGGGGCATCTTTACTGCCATGAAGATGCTTCGCAAATTCGCTGTTGGAGCGGCAGGGTGCGCCGGCATCCTCGCCCTTTCCGCCGCGTCCCTCTGGGAACTCGACCGCGCCTTCCCGCCCCCGCTTCCAGCCGAACTCACGGTCTCCACCGAAGTCCAGGACCGCGATGGCC
>NZ_RZPF01000435.1:0-5635 GCF_004022735.1 Mesorhizobium sp. M7A.F.Ca.AU.001.01.1.1 | reverse complement strand
GTCATGTAGCCCGACGGATCGGGCCGATAGCTGGCGCTGGCGCCATTGATGGAAGAGATGATGCAGGCGCAGGGCGTGCGCCGCATCGAGCTGTTCATGATGATCGCCGGCCTGCTAAGCCGCGCCCAGGAATTCCAGCTGCTGGCCAGCGCCAGCTATCGGCCCGATCCGTCGGGCTACATGACCGCCGGCATGAACAAGGCGCTCGCCTATATCAGGGAGAACCTGACGCAGCTGTTCGACGAGGCGGATCTCGCCGCCATCGCCGGCCAGTCGACCGGGGCCTTCTCGCGCTCGTTTCGCCGCCACACCGGCATGTCGCTGGTGCAGTATGTCAAGCGGCTGCGCATCAATCTCGCCTGCCAGATCCTGATGAGCGACGAGCAGGCCTCGATCACCGACATCTGCTACGAGGTCGGCTTCAACAACCTGTCCAATTTCAACCGGCAGTTCCTGGCGGAGAAGGGCATGCCGCCCTCGCGCTTCAGGCGCCTGCTGGCCGACAACATCAACGCGGGAAAAGCCGCTTAACGGAGGAGCCAGGGAGGAACCAAGGGAGGATTTTTCTTTTGCATGACGGACGTGAGCCGCGTTGAGCGGTTCGTGATGGAGAACGCTTGTCTCGAATTCCTCCGTCGGCGGAGGACGTCGGCGCGGCTCGAAAGTCCAGCGCCGGACCCTGGTACCCCTTCAATTGGGGCGAGGGTGGATGGGTGTCTTCAGACCACCAAAGCAGTCACGACCTTCTTACAACATATCCAGAAACGGAGAAGACCGAATGACCAAACTTTCAATTTCATTGAAGTCCACTGGCAAGTCCGCCGGCATGGCAGCGCTTGCGCTGTCGCTGCTGGCAGGCACCGCCGCTATCGCCAAGGCAGCCGAAGTCACCGACGCCACCGTCGCCTTCCTGATGCCTGACCAGGCCTCGACCCGTTACGAACAGCATGATTATCCCGGCTTCGCCGCCGAGATGAAGAAGCTGTGCCCGGGCTGCAAGGTGCTCTACCAGAACGCCGATGCCGACGCCTCGCGCCAGCAGCAGCAGTTCAACTCGGTGATCTCGCAGGGCGCCAAGGCGATTGTGCTCGACCCCGTCGACTCGACCGCCGCCGCCTCGCTGGTCAAGCTGGCGCAGAGCCAGGGCATCAAGGTCATAGCCTATGACCGGCCAATCCCGACAGCGCCGGCCGACTTCTATGTCTCGTTCAACAATGAAGGCATCGGCAAGGCCATCGCCGATTCGCTGGTCGAGCACCTGAAGGCGCTGAAGGTCGATCCGGCCACCGGCGGCGTTTTACAGATCAACGGTTCGCCGACCGACGCGGCGGCCGGCCTGATCAAGAAGGGCATCCATGCCGGCCTCGACAACAGCGGCTACAAGATCCTGGCCGAATACGACACGCCGGAATGGGCGCCGCCGAAGGCGCAGCAATGGGCCGGCGGCCAGATCACCCGCTTCGGCCCGAAAATCCTCGGCGTGGTTGCCGCCAATGACGGCACCGGTGGCGGCGCCATCGCGGCCTTCAAGGCGGCCGGCGTCGATCCGGTGCCGCCGGTGACCGGCAATGACGCGACGATCGCGGCACTGCAACTGATCATCGCCGGCGACCAGTACAACACCATCTCCAAGCCGAGCGAGATCGTGGCGGCGGCCGCCGCCAACATCGCCATCAAGCTACTTTCTGGCGAGACGCCTAAGGCCGAGATGACGCTGTACGATACGCCCTCGCAGCTGTTCACGCCGGCTGTTGTGACGCAGGAAAACCTGAAGGCCGAGATCATCGACAAGAAGATCAACACCGCGGCCGAGCTCTGCGTCGATCGTTACGCGGAAGGCTGCAAGAAGCTGGGCATCGGGAACTGACCGCGACCCTTGCCCGCTCCGCTGCCTGGCCACCCGCGTGGTGGCCAGGCAGCGCTCATGCGAAATTTTTGAACCGGTTTTGAAAGGCTTCCTGGCATGACCGATACCTCGGACGAACCGGTTCCGGCAGGCGAGCTGGTGCTCAGCCTGCGCGGCGTTTCGAAGAATTTCGGCGCCGTTTCGGCGCTCACCGACATCGATCTCGATGTCCATGCAGGCGAAGTGGTGGCGCTGGTCGGCGACAATGGCGCCGGCAAGTCGACCCTGGTCAAGATCCTGGCCGGCGTGCATCAGCCGAGCTCAGGCACGATCAGTTTTCGCGGCAAGCAGGTGACACTTGCCGATCCGAGTGCCGCGCTGACGCTCGGCATCGCCACCGTGTTCCAGGACCTGGCGCTGTGCGAGAACCTCGACATCGTCGCCAACATCTTCCTTGGCCGCGAACTCAGCCCGCTGCGGCTGGACGAGGTGGCGATGGAAGTGCGCGCCTGGACGCTGCTCAACGAGCTTTCGGCGCGCATCCCGAGTGTCCGCGAAGTGGTCGCTTCACTGTCGGGCGGCCAGCGCCAGACGGTGGCGATCGCGCGCTCGCTGCTGCTCGAACCCAAGCTCATCCTGCTCGACGAGCCGACGGCAGCGCTTGGCGTGGCGCAGACGGCGGAAGTGCTCAATTTGATCGAGCGGGTGCGCGACCGCGGCCTCGGCGTCGTCATCATCAGCCACAACATGGAAGACGTGCGCGCCGTCGCCGACCGCATCGTCGTGCTGCGGCTTGGCCGCAACAACGGCATCTTCTCGCCCGATGCCTCGAACCAGGAACTGGTCAGCGCCATCACCGGCGCCTCGAACAATTCGGTGTCGCGGCGCGCCGAGCGCAGGCAGGCCAGGCAAGACCAGACCCAGGAGCCACGCCCATGAGCCGCGAAGCCGAACAGGCCGCCCCCGTGCCGCCGCAGCTCGACCGCGCCGATGTGCGCGTCAAGCACGAGGCGGGGATCGGCGGCGCCATCCGCCGGTTCTTCGACCGGGTCCGCTCGGGCGATCTCGGCTCGCTGCCAGTGATTGTCGGGCTGGTCATCATCTGGACGGTGTTCGCCAGCATCAACCCGATCTTCCTGTCGAGCAGCAATCTGGTCAATCTGCTGTTCGATTGCTCAACCGTCGGCGTCATCGCGCTCGGCATCGTCTGCGTTCTGATGGTCGGCGAGATCGACCTGTCGGTCGGTTCGATCAGCGGCTTTGCCTCGGCCATGGTCGGCACGCTGTGGGTCAACCAGGGCTGGCCGGTGGCGCTCGCGATTCTGGCCGCTGTTGCCGTCGGCGGCTTCATCGGCGCCCTCTATGCGCTGCTGTTCAACCGGCTCGGCATGCCGAGCTTCGTCTCGACGCTGGCCGGCTTGCTGGCGGTGCTTGGCCTGCAGCTCTACATCCTCGGCTCGACCGGCTCGATCAACCTGCCCTACGGCTCGAACCTGGTGAATTTCGGCCAGTTGCTGATGATGCCCAAACTCGTCTCGTTCGCTCTGGCGGCCGTGCCGGGCATCGTCATGCTGATCACCGGCCTGCGCACCGTCGCGCGCCGCCGCGCCGCGAACCTGTCGGCGCCGTCGACCGGCGGGCTCGTCACGCGCGCGGTGGTGATTACGGTCATTCTCGAGCTCATCGTCTTCTATCTCAATCAGGCGCGCGGCATTCCGTGGATGTTCGGCCTGTTCGTCGGCCTGGTCATATCGATGCACTACGCGCTGACGCGGACCAAATGGGGCCGCTCTATGTCGGCGGTCGGCGGCAACCGCGAGGCGGCGCGGCGCGCCGGCATCAATGTGCGGCTGATCTATTCCAGCGCCTTCGTGCTGTGCTCGATGCTGGCGGCTTTCGGCGGCGTGCTGTCGGCGGCCCGCCTGGCCTCGGCCAGCCAGCAGGCCGGCACGGGCGACGTCAACCTCAACGCCATCGCAGCGGCCGTCATAGGCGGCACCAGCCTGTTCGGCGGCAGGGGCAGCGCCTATTCGGCACTGCTCGGCATCATCGTCATCCAGTCGATCGCCAGCGGCCTGACGCTGCTCGATCTGTCCTCGTCGCTTCGGTACATGATCACCGGCGCCGTGCTTGCCATCGCGGTCATCGTCGACTCGCTGGCACGCCGCTCGCGTGTCTCGCATGGCCGGGCCTGAACCCATCAACAGGAAGCAAGACATGAGCCAAGAACTGTCCGGAAAAGTTGCCGCCGTCACCGGTGCCGCGTCAGGCATCGGCCTCGAATGCGCCAGGCATATGCTGGCGGCCGGCGCCACCGTGGTGCTGGTCGACCGCGCCGAGGCGACGCTGAACAAACTGTGCGCCGAACTCGGCCCCAAAGCGATCCCGCTGGTGATCGACCTGATGCAGCCGGCAAGCGTCGCCACCATGATGCCGCAAATCCTGGAGAAGGCCGGCCAACTCGACATCTTCCATGCCAATGCCGGCGCCTATGTCGGCGGCGAGGTGGCGACCGGCGATCCCGACGTCTGGGATCGCATGCTCAACCTCAACATCAATGCCTGCTTCCGTTCGATCCAGGCGGTGCTGCCGCACATGATCGAACGCAAGACCGGCGACATCATCGTCACCAGTTCGATCGCCGGTCTGGTCCCGGTGGTCTGGGAACCGATCTACACGGCCTCCAAGCACGCCGTGCAGGCCTTCGTCCACACGGTGCGCCGGCAAGTCGCCAAGCACGGCCTGCGCGTCGGCGCCGTGGCGCCCGGCCCGGTGGTGACGGCACTGGTCGACGACTGGCCGAAGGCCAAGCTCGAAGAGGAACTCGCCGCCGGCGGCCTGATGCAGCCACGCGAGGTGGCCGAAGCGGTGATGTTCATGCTGACCCGGCCGCGCAATGTGACGATAAGGGATTTGGTGATTTTGCCGCAGAGCAATGATCTCTAGGGGGAGTAGGGGAGTAGGGCAGTAGGGCAGTAGGGCAGTAGGGCAGTAGGGCAGTAGGGCAGTAGGATTGCTCTGCCGTTCAATGCCCGGGCCCGAGCCAAGCCACCATCTCCTATTCCCGTACTGCCTTACTGCCCTACTCCCCTACTCCCCTACTGCCTTAAACCGAAGGTTTCCCCCAATGTCCCACTTCCTCGGCATCGACGTCGGCACCGGCAGCGCGCGGGCCGGGGTGTTCGACCACACGGGAACCCTGCTTGCCTCGGCCAAACGGGACATCGAGGTCTGGCGCGAGGCCGGCGACATTGTCGAGCAGTCGAGCAACGACATCTGGCGGGCGGTTTGCGCGGCCACGCGTGAAGCGGTCGCGCAATCGGGCGTGGCGCCCGAGGCGATCGCCGGCATCGGCTTCGACGCCACCTGTTCGCTGGTGGTGCTGGGCGAGGGCGGCGTGCCGCTGCCGGTAAGCAAGTCCGCCAATCCGGAACGCAACATCATCGTCTGGATGGATCATCGCGCGGTCGAGCAGACGCGCCGCATCAATCGCAGTGGCGAGGCGGTGTTGAACTACGTCGGCGGCGTCATCTCGCCGGAGATGGAAACGCCGAAACTCCTGTGGCTGGCCGAAAACCTGCCCGCCACTTTCGACGCCGCCTGGCAGTTCATGGACCTCGCCGATTTCCTCACCTGGCGGGCGACCGGCAGCCTTGCCCGTTCGGTCTGCACGGTGACCTGCAAATGGACCTATCTGGCGCATGAGAGCCGCTGGGACGAGACGTATTTCCGCAAGATCGGCCTCGGCGCGCTGGCCGACGAGGCATTCGCGCGCATCGGCACCGAGAT
>NZ_RZPF01000434.1:0-5651 GCF_004022735.1 Mesorhizobium sp. M7A.F.Ca.AU.001.01.1.1 | reverse complement strand
GAGCGATCCTGTTCATTCTATTTACTCCGGTATTCCTGATTCTGTCCGTCTAGTGGCGTGCCCCTGGGGAGGAAATTTCGCGTCGCTCGGACAACCTCGATCTGGGTTTTTCGTGCGCCGACTTCCAATCACGAAGACGTTCCCTCACGCGCGGCATCGGGACCTCGAACGTCGGCCAAGGGATTGAGCTCACCCTGTTTTATCAGTTTATCTCAGACGCTTACAAGGAGGGTGCCTGACGCATGATGCGGCGGTTCATCGAGCCAGCGCTCGCCATCCGTTCACGATTCGTCAACATAAATTGAACCAGCTGGTTCGATTTACGATCGGCGCTCCGACACCGATGCCGTCGGCCGAAATCCTGCTCATGCATAAAAAACAAGAGCGGCGGGCAAGGCCCACCGCTCTTTGTGGTCGCAGACTTCAGAAATCAACGACCCCAGATGCCCTGACCCGACTGAGCCGGCACGTTGGCATTGGCATCACCCTGCGTCTTTACGGACTTCGGGATCGAGCCGGTGTGCGTGGTGTCGATGTCGGACACGGACTGGTTCGCAACAGGCTGGTTGGCATTGTAAGAGCCGTAGTTGTCGCTGCCGGCAAAAGCGGTGCCCGTGGCAACGAGGATGGCGGCGGCGGTGAGTGCGATCTTGGTCATTTTAGTTACTCCTGAGTTCAATGTTGGGTCGATATCGGCAGTCGCGATTAGCGGCCGAAGAGGTTGCGGTCAGCGCCCTGCGAAGCGGGGGCCTGGACGGTTTGCGTCGACTTGGAGACCGAAGCGGTGATCGAATGGTCGACAGCGACGGCAGGCTGATTGGCGTTGGCCGAGCCATAATTGTCGCTGCCGGCAAAAGCAGTGCCCGTGGCAACGAGGATGGCGGCGGCGGTAAGAGCGATCTTGGTCATTTTAATTACTCCAGTATTTGTCATGTCCGTCTAGTGGCGTGCCCTTGGGAGGAATTTCGCGTCGCTCGGACCACCCCGAGATGGGCTCGCGCTGCCGCGGATTCCAATCACGAAGATGTTCCCCCGCGGCTCGAATCCAGGCCTTGAAATTTGACACAGGGTCTCGGCGGTCATAATTTAACTGTTTGAAATCAGACAGTTAAGCGATAACGCCCATCACCAGGCGCGACCGCTCGCCAGGCCGGCGTTCACCATCTGCTACACAGTGCGTCAACAGAAATCGAACTGAACGGTTCGGTTTGAAGCGATTGCGCACCATCTGAACTTCTGGATCTCCTACATTTGCCTTGCGGTTGGATCGAGATTATCGCTTGTGCACGATCATCAATCGGGCGCGACTTGGCGGCGCCAGTTGAAGAAGTGGCGGAAATCCGGGTGACCTGCACCCCAGGACAGCGATAGAAATGCGGTTGCTGCTTGTAGAAGACAATCGCGAGCTGGCGGATTGGCTGGGCAAGACCCTGCGTCAGGCGAACTATGTCGTCGACATCGTCCATGATGGCGAGGATGTCGAACACGCGCTCGCCGCCGGTGACCACGCGCTTGTCATCCTCGACCTTGCGCTGCCGCGCATGAGCGGGCTGGAGGTGCTGCGAATGTTGCGGACGCGCGGCAACCGGGTGCCGGTGATCGTGCTGACCGCAAACGCCAGTCTCGACGGCCGGGTCAAGGGCCTCAATGAGGGCGCCGACGACTATCTGGCCAAGCCCTTCCAGATCGAAGAGCTCGAAGCACGAATCCGCGCGCAATTGCGCCGTGCCAATGACCGCACCGCGCCGGTCGTTGCCTGCGGTGATCTCGTCTTCGACACCAACACGCGGCTGTTTTCGCTTGCCGGCGAGGCGCTGGCGCTGACACCGCGCGAGCATGCCGTGCTTGAGCAATTGATGGTCAAGGCCGGACGCACGGTGAGCAAGGCGGCATTGTCGGCCGCGATCTACGATTTCGAGACCGACGCCGATCCCAGCGCCATCGAGATCTACGTGCACCGCGTGCGCAAGAAGCTCGACGGGTCGCGGGTCCAGATCGCCACACTGCGTGGCCTCGGCTACCTGTTGCGCCAAGACGATTTGGCGCCGTGACGATCCTGGCGCCATGAGGATCAACAGCCTCCGCCTGCAATTGCTGGCATGGGTGGTGCTGCCGCTTGCCGGGCTCGCGACCATCAACCTGTGGACCAGCCAGCGCAACGCACTGGCGACCGCGGACCTGGTCACCGACCGGATGCTCGTCGGATCGGCGCGGGCGATTGCCGAGCAGGTCGCCATGGTCGACGGCGTGCTCGATGCCACGGTGCCCCCGGCGGCGATCGAGATGTTCGACACCGGCGACCGCGACAGCGTCTACTATCGCGTCGAGACAGCCGGCGGGCGGCTGCTGACCGGATATCCCGACCTGCCCGAAGCGCCGCAGCATGCCAGTGTCGAGGCCGCCTACCGCGATCACCAGCTGCGGCTCCTGACCCTTGGCCATGCGGTGATCGGCGCCGGCAACGACTCGCCAATATCAGTCACCGTGGGCGTCACCCTTGCCGGCCATGACGCCATGGTCAAACAGCTTTGGTTCAGCGCCTTTGCCCAGCAACTGGCGCTGGTGGCGATTGCCGGCGTGTTCGTGCTGCTCGGCTTGCGTCGCGGCCTGGCGCCGTTGATCCGGCTGCGCGATGCGGTACGCTCGCCAAACCGCAGCGACCTTGACCCCGTCGAAGTGCCCGGTGCGCAAAGCGAGATCCGCCCGCTGATCGACGCCCTCAACGCCTACATGGAGCGCGTGCGGGCGCAGATGGCGGCGCAACGCCGCTTCATCGCCAATGCGGCGCACCAGCTGCGCACGCCCCTGGCGCTGCTGTCGACACAGGCAAGCTATGCGCTTCGCGAAAGTGCCGCCGATGCCCGCCAGGAGGCGCTGGTGGCGCTGCAGGCGAGTTCCGGCAAACTGGCGCGGCTGGCCGAACAGCTCTTGACCCTGTCACGCGCCGAGCCAGGCAGCCGGCGGCCGCGCGCCGACCGCATTGACCTGGCGGAAGCCGCCCGGCACGTGCTGGAAACCCTGGCGCCAACGGCCATCGATCGCAAAATAGATCTCGGCCTCGAGGAGGCTGGCCCCGTTCCGGTCATCGGCGACGGCACCATGCTGCGCGAGATGATCGTCAACCTCGTCGACAACGCACTGCGCTACTCCCGGGCTGAGGGCAGTGTCACGGTGAAGCTGGCGGCCATCGACGGCGAAGCCGTGCTGACGGTCGCCGACGACGGGCCTGGCATTCCGGCGGACGAGCGAGACCATGTCTTCGAGCGCTTCTACCGTATTGCCGGTTCGACCGAGGAAGGCAGCGGGCTGGGACTCGCCATTGTACGCGAGGTCGTCGAAAATGCCGGCGGCCGCGTCACCCTTGGGGATGGCGCGGCCGGCGGTCTGTTGGTTGAGGTCAGGCTGCCGCTGGCCTGACCGGTCAGGCTGCCCCTGGTCTGACCGATCACGTTCCCTGCTCGTTGAACGGCGCCGGCCGCCACTTCACGACATAGTTCTCGAAGCGGGTGATGATGAACTCCACCACCAGCGCCATGACAGCCAGGATGATCATCGCGGCGAACACGCCATTGGCGTTGAAGGCGCCCTGCGCGGTCGAGATCAGCAGGCCCATGCCTTGCTTGGCGCCGAGGAACTCGCCGACCACCGCGCCGACCAGCGCGAAGCCGAAGCTGACATGCAGGCTGGCGAGGATCCAGCTCATCGCCGAAGGAATGATGACGGTGCGGGTGATCTGGAACGGCGAGGCGCCAAGGATCTGGGCATTGGCGATCATTGCCCTGTCGGCCTCGCGCACACCCTGGAAGGCGTTGGCGAAAACAACGAAGAACACCATCACCACGGCAAGCGCCACCTTGGACGCCATGCCGAGGCCGAGCGCGATGATGAACACCGAGCCGAGCACGACGCGCGGCACCGAATTGGCGATCTTGATGTAGATCGAAAAGACATCCGCCAACAGCCGATTGCGGCCGAGGATGATGCCGGCGGCGATGCCGCCAAGGGCACCGATGACAAAGCCGAGGAAGGTTTCCTCCAGCGTCACGTAGATCTGCAGCCAGAGTGGGCCTTGCGAGGTGCCTTCGGTGATCCACGACCAGATCTGCTGCCAGATGCCAGAAGGGCTGGCGAAGAAGAACGGGTCGATGATGTTGTAGTCGGCGCCGAGTTCCCACAGGCCAAGGAAGACGACCAGGATCGCCAGGCGCAAGGAGATGACAAGCGCGTGGCGGCGGCGCAGCCTTGCCCTCGCCCGGGCTTCGGCAACGGCGATGGAAGCATCGCGGACGGCGGCCTGGTTGGCGGTCGGAGAGATTGCGGTCATGCTGTTTCTCCTTTCAATGTCCGGTCTGCAAGGTCCGGCTCTGGCCGAGCTGCACTTCCTCGCGCAGATCGTTCCAGATCACCTTGGCGATCTCGACGAAGTTCGGGTCGTAGCGGATGTCGGCCATGACGCGGGGGCGCGGCAGGTCGATGCGGTAGACGCTCTTGACCGTGCCCGGCCCAGCGGTGAGCACATAGACCTTGTCGGCCAGCGCCACCGCCTCCTCTAGGTCGTGGGTGACGAAGACAACCGAGGATTTCTGCTCCGACCACAGATCCAGCAATTCGTCCTGCATGGCGGTGCGCGTCTGCATGTCGAGCGCGCTGAACGGCTCGTCCATCAAAAGGATCTTGGGCTGGTTGATGAAGGTCTGCGCCAGCGCGACGCGCTTGCGCATGCCGCCCGAAAGCTGGTGCGGATAGTGCTTCTCGAAGCGGCCGAGGCCGACGCGGGCGATCCAGTCGCGGGCGCGGTCGTAGGCCTGCGCCTTTGGCGTGCCGCGATAAAGTGGACCGGCGGCGACATTGTCGATGACACTGCGCCAGGGAAACAGCGCATCCGCCTGGAAGACAAAGCCGATGTCCCGGCTGATATCGGTGACCGGCGTGCCCATGACGCGGACATTGCCGGTCGTCGGCCGCAACAGGCCGGTGACCAGGTTGAGCGTCGTCGACTTGCCGCAGCCGGTCGGCCCGACGACGCAGGCGAACTCGCCGCGCGCCACGGTCATCGTGAAATCGCGGATCGCCGTCATCATGTGCCCGTCGGGCGTGACGAAACGCAAGGTCACATCATCGATGGCGATCGCGGCGTCGGCTTGTGGCGCGGCCTGAGACAGCTTCTCGGCCGCCATGGGTTGCACTTGCATGGCGCACTCCTGTCGCAATGGGGCAAGGGAGCCCGCGGCAGTGCCACGGATCTCCAGGTGTTCGGGAGGCCGCGCCGCTGCCTTCTTGATTCAAGCAGCCGGCGCAAGTCCTTGTTATTCAACGAGTGGTAGGCTGGCGCCGCTATTTGGCAGCGTCGACGAATTCGGTCGTGTAGGTCTTCGACAGGTCGATCTGCTTGCCTTGCAGGCTCTTCGAGAATGTCGAGAGAACCTTGAGCACGGTCGGCGGACCATCGGCCGGCATGCGGCCATCCGGCGTGAACATCGCCTTGCCGCCGGCCAGCCCCTGCACGTAAAGGTCCCGGTTGCCGGCATAATAATCCTTCGGCATCTTGTCGGCGATCTCTTCGGCCGAATGCGTGGCGATGAATTTCATCGTCTTGACGAAGGCATTGGCGAGCTTCTGTGCCTCATCCTTGTGGCCTTCCAGCCAGGAGG
>NZ_RZPF01000433.1:0-5656 GCF_004022735.1 Mesorhizobium sp. M7A.F.Ca.AU.001.01.1.1 | reverse complement strand
CTGATCATGGACGAGCCGACCTCGGCGCTGTCGCCGGCCGAATGCCAGCGGCTGTTCCGCATCATCCGCCAGCTTGCCGAGAGCGGTGTCGCCATCGTCTACATCTCGCACCGCATCGACGAGGTCATGCATCTGGCCAGCCGCGTCACCGTGTTTCGCGACGGCCGCCATGTACTGACCGAGCCGATGGCCAGGCTGGACGAAGATGCGATCATTTCGGCGATGGTCGGACGCAACCTGCTCGCTTCCTCCCAGGAAGAGCGCCACTCCGGCGGCAACATTGTGCTTTCGGTCGAAAACCTGTCGCTGTCGAAGCCCGATGCGCATGGCTGGCGCACGGTGATCGACGGCGTTGGCTTCGATCTTGCCGCCGGAGAGATCCTCGGCATTGGCGGGCTGCTGGGTTCGGGCCGAACCGAGATCCTGGAGGCGATCTTCGGCTCGAGCGATGGCCGCACCGGTGGCGAAATCCAGGTCGACGGCCGGCCTGTGGATATCCGTTCGCCCCGCGACGCAAGGCGGCTGGGCATTGCACTGGTCACCGAGGACCGCAAGACGCAAGGCCTGCATCTGCAGGCTTCGATCGCAGACAATGTCGCGCTGCCGCTGGTCGGGTCGCTGGCCCGCTTCGGCATCCGCTCGCTGGCCGCCGAGCAGGGGCTGGCGCGGCAGGCGGTCAAGGCGCTCGGCATCCGCTGCCGGGACATCGACCAGCCTGCCGGCACGCTGTCCGGCGGCAACCAGCAGAAGGTCGTCATCGGCAAGTGGCTGGCGACCAGGCCAAGGGTGCTGTTGCTGGACGAGCCGACGCGCGGCATCGATGTCGGCGCCAAACGCGAGATCTACGACCTGATCTTCAAGCTGGCGCGCGATGGACTGGCCATCTCCGTCATCAGCTCCGAACTGCCGGAGCTTTTGCATCTCTCCGACCGCATCCTGGTGATGGCCGATGGCCGCCAGACAGGCATTCTTTCCCGCGATGCGGCCAGCGAGGAGGCCATCATGCGTCTCGCCGCCCCGCGCAGGACCATATCGAGACCAGCCGCATGACTGCCCTGAAACTCCTGTCCCGTACCAAGCTCTATTGGGGCCTGATCGCCATCTTCCTGATCGGCGTGCTGGGCTCGCCGATGAGTTCCAAGGGCAACAACATCTTCCTCTCCTACGGCAACCTGCTCGACGTGCTGCGCCAGGTCTCGACCACCGGGCTGATCGCCACCGGCATGACGGCTGTCATCATCACCGGCGGCATCGATCTCTCCGTCGGCTCGCTGATGGCCATCTGCTCGGTGGTCTGTGCCATGCTGCTGACGGTCCCAGGCGTGACGCCGGGCGTCGTGCTGGGCGTGCCGACCGTCGCGCTGGTGGCGCTTTGCCTCGGTTTCGTCGTCACCCGCTTCATCTTCCAGAACCTGGCAAAGTCCCGTGCCGGCGCCGATCTCGTCCGCGAGATCAGGCTGGACGGGATTCGCGGCCTGATCACGCCCGCCGTCGTCGGCGTGGTCTTGTGCTGCCTGTCGCTGTGGTTTCTGCTGCCGCAGATCGAGCCGAAATTCGGCGTGCTCGGCGTGCTGCTGGTGGCGCCGTGCGTTGGTTTGCTGTTCGGCGCGCTCAACGGCTTCATCATCGTTGCCGGACGGCTGCAGCCCTTCATCGTCACCCTGGCTATGATGGTGACGGCGCTCGGCATCGCACGGCTGACCGCCGGCCAGAACAATGCGGTGCTGCCGGTCTATACCGGCTCCAACGCCACCGCCGATTTCGAGATCCTGCGCTCGCTGGTGTTCGGCATCATCCCGATGCCGGGCCTGTTCTTCCTCGGCGCCATCGTGATCTACGGCGCGGTGCTGCGCTTCACGCCGTTCGGCCGCTATGTCTATGCCATCGGCGGCAACGAGGAGGCGGCGCGCCTCTCCGGCATCGCCGCCGGCCGCGTCAAGATCGCCACCTATGCCGTCTCCGGGCTGCTCGCCGGCATTGCCGCCGTGCTCTATGTCGCGCAGTACCGGCAAGGCAAGCCGGATGCCGGCGCCGGGCTGGAGCTCGACGCCATTGCCGCTGTGGTCATAGGCGGCACCAGCCTGATGGGCGGGCGCGGCAGCCTCATCGGCACGTTCTGCGGCGTGCTGATCTTCGGTCTGCTCTCCAACATCCTGCAGCTCCACAACATCAATTCGAACCTTCAGCTGGTGCTGAAGGGGATGATCATCATCGGCACCGTGCTCGTGCAGGAGCGCAATGCCGGTGATCTCCTGGCCTATCTGCGCCTGCCCGGCGGGCAATCGGCGCACAAGGAAACGGCCGCGGCAAAGCGGCCGTCGCAAGAGACACCGTCTCTCAATCTCGGAGGAAACAAAAAATGAAACGACGTGACATGCTGAAGCTTGCCGCCGTGACCGCGGCACTGCTGACCACCACCGCGCTGCTGACCACCGGCAATGCCTATGCCCAGGACAAGAAGTGGAAGATCGGCTTCTCGCAGGTGACGACCATCGAGCCCTGGCGCGCGCAGTTCAACAAGGACATCCTGGCCGAAGCCGCCAAGCACCCCGAGGTCGAGCTGATCATCACCGACGGCGAGGACAAGACCGAAAAGCAGGTCGCCGATGTCGAGAACCTGATCCGCCAGGAGGTCGATGCGCTGTTGGTGTCACCGAAGGAATCGGCCGGCCTGACCGGCGTCGTGCAGCAGGCGATCGACGCCAAGATCCCGGTCTTCGTGCTCGACCGCAATGTCGACACCAAGGACTACACGCAGTTCGTCGGCGGCGACAACGCGCTGATCGGCCGCGCGGCCGGCGAATATGCCGTCGAACTGCTGGGCGGCAAGGGCAAGGCTGCAGGCAATGTCGTCGAGATCTGGGGCGGCATGGGCACCCAGCCGGCGCATGACCGCCATGACGGCTTTCACGAATTCACCGACAAGGAGCCGGGCATCAAATATCTGCTCGACCAGCAATCGGGCGACTGGAAGCAGGACCAGGCCTACAATCTGATGGCCAACGCGCTGAAGAGCAACGAGAAGATCGATCTCGTCTACGGGCACAACGACCCGATGGCCTATGGCGCCTATCTCGCCGCCAAGGATGTCGGCCGCGAGAAGGACATCAAGTTCATCGGCATCGACGGCCTGCCCAATGAAGGCGTGCAGATGGTGAACAAGGGCGAGCTGACGGCGACCTTCACCTATGTCACTCCCGGTGCCGAAGGCCTGCGCCAGGCGATCAAGTTCCTCAACGGCGAGAAAGTCGAAAAGACCATTACCCTGCCAACCGAGAAGATCACCAAGGAAAACGCCGCCCAGGTGCTGAAGGACAACGGCCTCTGAGGCAAACTTCCTGCCGGGTGCCTCCTTTGGCGCCCGGCGGGTCTAAGCCAGCTTCACCAGCAGCTTCATGAAGGTGGTGATCTCCTTGGCCGAGAGCGGCGCCAGCGTCTCCTTTGTGATCTCGCGCGCCAGCGGGATCAGGCGCTCGATGGCATCGCGGCCTGCCGCGGTCAGATTGACCAGCAGCCGTCTTTTGTCGACCTCGTGCCTGGAAAGCTCGACCAGGCCGCGCGCCTTCAGCCGGTCGATGACGCCCTTCACCGTCGCCGCATCCATCGCGATCAGCGTGCCGAGCTGGTTCTGCGAGGTCTCGCCGACGTCACGCAGCTTGGCCAACGCCGCGAATTGCGGCGGCGTCAGATCGCCGATATGCGCGGCAAAGATCGCGACATGGCGCTGATGCGCCTTGCGCAGGATGAAGCCGACCTGCTCCTGCAGGAGGTAATCCTGGTCGTCCGGCGCCTCGACCTCGACCAGCTTGAGCAGATTGTCCTCGCCGCTCACCGCAGCCCATCCCAGGCTTTGATGTCATCGGCCGCGAGACCACCCATGCGATCGTGGATGCGCGGGCCACAAGTCATGGCGAGGCAGAACAGGATCTCGTCGGGGCACGGACCATCGGACATGCCGACTTCCATGGCGTCGAAATGGCTGCGCACATAGGCGGCGTTGATGTGGCCGAGCGGCACGTCGAGCTTCGAACCGAAAGCGCCGACCTTCTTGGCCGACGGCACGATCGCCTTGGCGTCGCCGAGCCGCTCGCGCATGGCGTAGCCGCCGGGCACATGCCAGAGGGCGCCGTGTTCCAGCTCACCTGCGGTGCCGACAATGGCGCCTTTGCCGTAGCCGTCGATCTGCTTGACGTCGCCGCCGAGCGCCGCGATCAGCCGGTCGGCGAGCAGCAGGCCGAGCGGCTTGAGATCGTCCATGGCGCTCTGCAGCTCCTCGACATAGCGCCCGGCGAACGGGTTCTTTACCAGCGCCATGGCGGCGGCACGGCGGCGCGGCACCTTGGCCACCGGCCCGCCCTCGTGAAAGATCTCTTCGGTCAGAACCGCGATCTTGCGGATCGGAAACTCAGGCATGGGCAACTTCCTCCCTCGAAGTTTCGTTGGGCGCGGCAAGCGCAACCGAGCCACTGATGCGGATCTCGCCGCCGAGAAACAGCGCCGACCCGGCAATAAGCCCCCGCCGGCGAAAATCTTCGGCGACGGCAAGGCCATTGTCCAGCGCGCGCGCCACTTCGCCAAGGGCAAGCGTGCCGACGCCTTGCGTCACCAGCCGCGAGCCGAGATCGCTGTCGGGCGACAGTTCGTGTGCGGAAATGCGCTTGATGGCGGGATTGCCGGGCAGGTCCACCGCGTTGGCGATGAGCGTCGCCGCCGCATCGGCTTCGGCGCCGGTCCGCGCCAGAACGGTGACGGCGTCGGCAATGCCAAGCGAGAAGGAGCGGCCACGCCAACCGCTGGTGGCGACGCCGCGAACGCCATCTTCCGCGCGGATCGTGATCCGGTCGGTCATGCCGTTGCCGGTACCGGCAACCGCCAGACCCATCGACTGGCCCTTGCCGATATGGAGCGCGCAGTCGCCGCCATTGTTGACATAGGCGCGCTCGATCTTGCGACCGGCAAGCAATGCGGCGAGCATTTCGTCGGCTACCGATCCCGCGACGGCCGCCATCGGAGTTATAAAGCATTCCGCCAGGGGCATGACGGCTGCCTCCATGCGGCGCGCCGTCGGGCCGGCGAAGGTGCGCGGCGCCAGGAAAAACGCCGGCAGCCGCAATTCGGGGAGTTCCTCGACCAGCTCCACCAGGATCGTCTGGAACCGCGCTATGGCCTGTTCATAGGCTCGGCGGCATTCATCCGCCTCACCAAAAACCTCGACGATCAGGTCGATCGGCCCGTGGTTGAGATGCAGCCGCTTGCCGTCCTGCAGCCAATGGGCTTGCGGGCCTTGCATCACCCGGCCCCGTTCGAGCCGGCACGACGTAGCTGCGCGAGTGGCGGCCATGGATTGTTGGTTTCGGCGCCTGTGCCGCGGCGCGGATTCAGGTACTCACCGCCTTTTGCGACAATATCCTCGACGCTGCGGATCTCGGCCTCGTACCCGCCGAGCCTGACATAGTCGTCGCGGCGCAGCGTGAATTCGATCGGCGCCACCAGCGCCGGTGTAGGCACATAGCCGAAGGCGCCTTCCGGCACCCGTGTGACATCGACCATCAGGGTGATGCCGCCGCCCGGCCAGACATAGACCGGCGCACCGCCGACCGTGACATAGGTGGTCAGGCCCTGAACCGAGCGGGTGAGATTGACCGGGTTTTCGGTG
>NZ_RZPF01000432.1:0-5674 GCF_004022735.1 Mesorhizobium sp. M7A.F.Ca.AU.001.01.1.1 | reverse complement strand
AGCCAGTTCTCCACTTTCCGCGCAGGAGCCGGGGACCCCATACGCAGTTCCATCTTGGTGTCCAAAGTCATTCCACACCTTTCGTCTCTTTTGTCGCGGAATATTTTCCAGTCAAAATCGGACACGGTCTCGAGGGCATTGCTCCCTCTCGCTTGCTTCAGCGGAGCTCTCACCGTGTTGCCGCACATCAAGCACGGCAAAGGGCATGCCAACCCTTCTTAGCTTCGGCAAGCGCCGGTACCGCCTTGAATAAGCGAGCCCTAACACGGCCAGCTGACGTTAACCTGAATGTCGGCTTTCGACGGCTCACCTTAGCGGCTGCCGTTTAGGAAGGTGAGAGTTTGGCTGGCCCGCTGGCGATAAGACCGGCTTCGGCGTCCTGGAGTAGTCGCACTTCGGCGATGGGGTCGAAAGTGCGGGAGAGGCTCGGTACCCTTGCAGCCACCGCCGCATGTGGCCCGGCGTCATAATTCGCGTCGCGGTTGCCAACGGCGGCGTTGGGCTCGATCCACGTGGCGTTGAGCCCGACAGCACGTAAAGCTGCATCGTGATTGAATGCCCTTTGCTGTTTCACGCCAAGCAGGAGTCGCGCGACGCTACCTTGCTCAAGCGCGAGCAGAGCGATCTGACGCCGTAGGAATATTGCTCGTCCCGCTTTTGCCGCCAGAGGCGGAAATCTTTCCTGAATGCCACCGCCGATCATCAATATCGACGAATCATATCCCGCTGCCCATTTGTTCGACTCCGAGGTCGGGCCAGCACTCCGTCAAGGGACGGTTGATGAACCCTAGATGCTCGGGATTGGCGCATGGCGCGCGCCGCAGAAGGCTGTCAAGGATGCGGCGCGCTCGCCAGGCCAGCAGCCCAAAGTTCGGATCAGCCAGCCCGCGCTGTCCAAGGCAGGCGTTCTGAACGAAAAGGCGTCGGTCTCGCGGTCCGTCCCAGTACACCGAAAAATCCTCGCCGATGGCGAGCTCATTGCCGATCTGTTCGAGGCGATCTGCGATCGGTTCTAGGAAACCCGGCAGCGGTTTCTCGTACCCGGTGGCCAGGATGACGATATCGGCGGTTACTTCTCCGATGTTGTCCAAGCCGCGTTGCAGCGTGAGCCTGTGCCCTGCTCCGGCATTGATGCAGCGCGACACGTTGCAACTTGGCCGCAATGTGATCTCGCATTGGTGTGGCTCGAGAAAGGCGTGGTGGTAGAGCGCCTGATAGACCGCGCGCAACTTGCTTTCTGAAATGCCCTCGGAGGCAAGCGCGAAACGCCGCAGGAACAGCTGTCGATGCACCTCGCTCATCGCAGCAAAACGATCCGAGAAGCATGGCGTGAACAGCCCGTTTGTGAACGCGTGGTCGTCGAAAGGCATCTCGCGCGTCAAGACCCATGTGATCGCCGCGGGCCGCCGTTCTTTCGGCCGGCCGACAAGGTGCAGTAGCAGCTCGGCTCCCGACTGTCCGCCGCCAACAACGCAGACATGCTTTTTTTGCACCTCAGGATTGATGTGGGCCAACTCAGATGAGTGGAACAGGTTGGGTCCAGTCCAGCCATGAAACTGAGGCGGAATTTGCGCCTGCTTGCCTATGTCGATGACGAGGTTTCTTGCATCAAGGACCGCGTTGTCCGTCCGCACGCGAAACTCGCCGTCAAAGCGGATTTCGCGAACGGCCTCGCCGCCACGGACAAGCGGATTCTTCTGGAACGCCCAGTTGAGATATTGGGCGAACTCGGCTCTAAGCACCCCGTGAAATTGCGCATTGAGGAAATTGTAAAGACGCCCGTTCTCGTGGAGGTAGTTTACGAATGTGTAGGCTGATCGCGGATTGACCAGAGTAACCAGATCCTGGAAGTGGCCGACCTGGAGCTCCGCGCAATCGAAAGCGCTGCCTGGATGTCCTCGGAAATCGACCTCCCGGTCCAGGAACAGTGCCCCTTGCGCAATCTCTTCCTGTATCTGACACGCAAGGCTCAAATTAGATGGTCCAGCACCCACACCAATACAAAAGAGGTCCACTTATCCTTACTCCTCTAGGAGTGTTTTCCAACTCAGCGGCATGTTGACGTCGATTGCCGGGCATTGAGCAATGCGAACCTCACAGGCATGCTTGAGCCGCGGTCCCGACTGAGAGGACAGCAAAAGCGTGTGCCGCCTTCCAGGTCTTGGGCTCAATGTCGGCGGCATCGACAGCGGCGCGGCGTGATCCGAACCCAAGAGCAGAAGGAAAGTGTGTGATGCTGTCGCGCGGCTCTTCCGGATCTTACGGCGGCTTCTAGCGCCGGCCTCCACCCCAGGAGTGGCTGTTTCCCTGCCACGACGGAAGCGGCTCTTTCTTTCGAGGGGCGTAACCATGGATAACGGCTCTTAATGCTTTCGGAGACTCCCATGCATGCGGCGTGCCGGATAAAGACCTGTCAAACCAACGAGTTCGCGCAGTTCCAGCTCGTCTGGAATCCGACATTGTCGCACGCCCGACGATCGGGCAGGGGAAGCTCCGCGGCAGCGGCCCTTGCACACCGCAGGCTGACAGGGACAGCCGCCGATTTGACGCGCGTCCGGGTACTGATAAGGGGCCTTCCAACAGGGTTCGCGCACGAGGCGGGGTCTCCTGGTACACCCGCCCTGTGGCTTGGCTGCGGTCTGCTGCAGCCGTTCGTCTTTACTGCCCGTTGCGGACGATCTCGCACGAGTTGGTTCACGAGAGCGTCGTGAAGCAGTCGAGGCGTCCGGTTTGGCTCTGACAAGCGTCGCAAGATGTTCGCGGATCCAGCCATGTCTCCGCAATCCGACCGGTAACCGACGACGACTTCGGACTGGTTGGCGGTCCTACGACCTGATCGGTGTTCCTACGGAGCTGATCAGCGAGCCAAAAACAGCGGCAATGTGGTCTTCCCAAAGCTCCAGCTCGGCGGACCGCCGAAAATCCGCTCACGCAGCCCACGGCTGCCATAAGCACCCATAACCATCATGTCAGCACAGATGTCGTTCGCGTGCTGGGTCAGCACTGTGCCCGCCGATTTGCCGGCGCTCTTAAGCAGGTCAACGGAGACCCGAGCACCGTGCCGAGTAAGATAGGCAGCGATGTCAGCTCCAGACTGCGCGCCTTTCCCGTTGTTTTGCGCCTTTGGATCGACCATAGCGACACAGACTTCCTTGGCAGCGGATAGGATACTAAGAGCTTCCCGAACCGCACGCGAGGCCTCTACACGCGAATCCCAGCCGACCAGCACGCGTCGAGGCGACAGCGTCGCCTTAACGCCCTTCGGCACGATGAGCACCGGCTTTCCGCTATCGAACAAGCAGCCGTTGACAACAGGAGGTCCGAGAGTCTCATCGTTGAGGAGGTCTCCTCCAACGATCGTCAGGTCAGCGCAGAGCGCCCGCTGTCGTGCCACTTCACCGAGGCTAGCCGGATCGCAATAGTCGGTGTCAACGTCACAGGAAAGCGACATAGCTTTCAGCCTTTTGAGGATATCCGCGGACCGTCTTTCCATTCTGGTCACGTCCTGTGAAAATTTCTCGATTTGCTGAAATCGATAGTTCGGTACTGCAATTGCCTGTGCACGTCCTGTATTCCATTCGGGGGGCGGAGACGACATCAAGAGCAATGGAGGCGGTATAATGAGTACCGATAGGTGCGCGCCGACCTCGGCACACAGTCCGGCAGCTGTTGTGAGGTCCTCATCAGAATGATCAGCACCCGTCACACTGAATATGCTTTTAAATTCCATTTGCCTGCTTCTCCTGGTCTTCGTTAGGAGCGCCTCAAAGCGGCAACACCGCTCTCAGGAGGAAGAGAGAGCGGCACCACGTTCGATCACCGATTTCAGTCGTCCGGCTTCTCGAGCGAGTAGCCGGCCGACCTGACGGTGCGAATGACGCTGCCGGGCAAGGCCGTTTTCAGCGCCCTCCTGATTCGGCTGATATGGACATCGACGGTGCGTGCACCGACATGAATGTTGGGCAGCCAGGCCGCCCCGATAAGCTCGTCCCGGCTGAAGACCTTGCCGGGGGCCTCAATCATAAGCCGCAGCACGTTGAAATCGATCCGTCCGAGATGGATGTCGTGGCCATTACCGCGAACCCGATGGGCATCGAGCTTCATCTCCAGGCCTCCACAACAAATCCAACTGTCGTTTTCAACCCCGTTCGGACCACGCTTGGTCAGCCCGAGCCTCGCCCGCAGGCAGTCGAGCAGCTTGGCCGGAGCCACCGGCCGCACAAAGCTCTCAACGCCTGCCTTCAAGAGATCGAGGTGCTGGTGCTCGGCGCCAGGCGCGATCAGGGCGATGATAGGCAGGTCGGTGGTGCGCGGTTCCCGCTTGAGGTGGGCGCAAATTGCGGACCCGTTTATGCTGGCTGGGTCGCAATCCAGCACTACGGCCTGAAGCTCCCGTTGTTCGGCCAAGGCCAGCGCAGCCTTCGCGCCGTCTGCCGTCTCACTGCTGAAACCGTCAACCTCCAGTATGTGGCTGTAGAGCAGATAGAACTCGGCATCTTGCGAGCAGATCAGGACCAGCGGCTTCTTCATCGGCGATACCCCAACAACCTGGTCGGCCTCGAGTCCCTGGATCGAGGGGACTGGCCAACATAGTTTCTCGGGTCCGTCATGATGGCCTTTCTCGAAAATCGCGCCCATCATGCCAGCGCCACGTGGGGAAAGGTTTCGATGACTGAAATCGCATCGTCGACCAGCTTCGTACCGGCCGTGGCGAGCTTCAGGAGCGTCTCGAAGCCAAACCGGTGGACATCGCGCAGCGTTTTGGACAAAACGACCAGCCGTCCGGTCGTGAAAAGCACCCGACCAAAACCCTCATGGCTCACCTGGATCATCGGCGATGCCATAAGGCCGCAGCGCTCCTCGATCGCAAGCCCGATGGCGGCGTAGTACTTGTCGAGCCTCCACAGCACGTCGGGATCGGGATCTCCGATGATTGGGATCCCTCGGCGCTGTTCCTTGGTAATGATGAAGTCGCCCAGCAGCTCAGCGTCCGCTTTGCGTTCCCACGAGCCATAGGAATCCTGAGAACGGATCAGCCGCACGAGGCATTTGACGAACGGGGTGCAAAGAGCCGCCTCGTCTTCGGCGACAGCTGGGGGGATTGCGGGGTCAGGCATTGGCGTCCTCCTCTTTTCAGTCCTCGTCCTCGAAGGACGGTTTCTTTTCGGCAATGCCCGCTCGCGCCAGCACCTTGCGCAGCCAAGGCGGAGGACACGTCCTGAGCATCATCTGCGTGCGCAAGAGCACCTGTGGGATCGATTGGGGCTCCGCCACTTTGATCGGGTGGATTTTTGCCGCGACAAGCTTGGCTGCCGAAGGGCCGCCAATTGCCAGACAAAACAGGATCTGACAGCCCTTGAGCGCATCCACCTTTGGCGTGATGCGATCATCGCGCTCGGCCCGATGCTCCCCGCTTTCATCGGACACGTCATCGAAGGCCACGGCTTCTACGAGATTCCATTCCTCGCGCGTCACGTCGTAGACAGCAAAGCGCCTGGCCGACCCGAAATGGGCGTTGAGGTCCTGCATGTCCTGAGTGGCGATCGCAACGCGCAATGCGCCCTTACGTCGTTCAGGCATCGGGGCGAAAACCTCACTACTGACCAGCGAGAGGCGGCGAACAGCGTTCATCGTGATATTTCTCGATTACGGAGTGGATCAAGCGCCTCAGGAG
>NZ_RZPF01000431.1:0-5697 GCF_004022735.1 Mesorhizobium sp. M7A.F.Ca.AU.001.01.1.1 | reverse complement strand
GCCTTTGGGCTCACCTGTGGCTCGCCGCCGGCGGCACTTTCGGCCGGCCCCGGACCCGGGGGCAATATCTGCTGAGCGACGGCATCGAACAGCCCGGGCTGAACATGGCCGAACGTGGACGGCGGCACGTTGGTGCTTTGCCGGGCGAGCTCGCGATAGGCATTCGCGTTGAGCACGCCGCCGCCGCCACGCAGCGACGACGTCCAGCGGGTGAAGGCATCGGCTGAAACCGCGCTCACGCTGAAGTTCATGTCCGAGAAGCCGTCGCCGCTGAAGTGCGCCGACTGGCCGAAAAAGCTGCCCTCATAGTCGGCCTGCAGATGCAACTCGGTCTGCATGCCGTTCATGACGTAGACCATGCTGCCAAGCTGGGGCACGAAGAACGTGTTCATCACGCTGGCCGAGGTCAGCTTGAAATGAACTGGAACGCCGGCGGGGATAACCAATTGATTGACAGCGCCCACGCCCTGCTCGGGATAGAGGAACAGCCATTTCCAGTCGAGCGCCACCACCTGGATGTCGAGCGGCGGCTGCGCGGAAGGGATCGGTTTGCGCGGATCGAGCTGGTACGATCCATAATAGATCAGCCCGCCAAGGAAAAGGATGGTGAGCGTCGGGATCGACCAGACGATCAACTCGATGCGCCCCGAATAGGTGAACTCCGGGTCATAGCGCGCGTCGCTGTTCGAGGCGCGGAATTTCCATGCGAAGGCCAAGAGCGCAACAAGCGTCGGAACAACGATCACCAGCATCACCGCCAGTGAGTTCAAGAGGATCGTGCGGTTGCCCGAGCCAATGGGTCCTTGCGGGTCGAGCACACCCCCCGCGCAACCGGGCAAGAATGCGATTGCCGGGATCCAGAGCAGTTGCCGCCCCGGCTTGGGGCTGGATGGCAACAACACTTGCTCGGCCACCAATCCTGGAGAGGACGCGTTCTTGGGGCACGCGCTCTTGGCACTTCTCATCTGAAGCCTTCCTCTGAACCAACTTCAAGGCGCGTGGCCGGGGTGCCGCCCTCCGCCGGACGAAGGACCTAACTGGCGCTTCCCCGGTTTGTTCCTCCTCGCTGGCTCATGCACAAACTCCAATTCGGCGGCACGGCGATGGAGCACAGCTAAGTCGATCACCCCATCAAGCTGGTGGAGCCAGAACCGCTCCACGGTTTTGGCCCATGAGCGAATCGACGCCAGTCATGGCTAATGACGACCGGTGGGGCCCGAACTTCTTGCCGATCGCCGCGCCGGCGGAGAGGACACGTCCTTCGGGGTGCTCGTTTTCCATCTGACGTCTGCTCCTGACGCGGGATTTTTCGGGGCTGGCCGCAAGTCGCCCAAGCGTGCGCCGCCTAACTGGCGCCTCCCGGGATTGTTCCGCTTGTCAGTGTTTGGGCGACATGGGCGCGACCCGAGGGGGGAACTCTACCTGCTCGAGAGATGGAGTTGTCCAACGTGACCATATTCACAACGACGGCGGCTCGGTTACCTCAGCTATTTGCAGCCATCGCTGGCTCGCGTACGAATTTTGATTTCGGCGGGACGGCGAACACCGTGAAGCGCTCAGCCAGACTGTCAAGAGCTTTACGCATGCCCACTCCAGCGGCAGCCGCACCGTGTCCAGTGATGACCATCTGAGGGTTCAGGGCAGCCAGACGCTTCACAGATCTTTCCGCCGCATCCCAGTCCGGCGTGAAGTAGCGCGGCGGACCGTGCATCTCGAGATCCTGGACGGCGACCTCATAGACCGACTCCTGACCGGTGGTGATGAAAGCGTCCCCTACGATCAGCGAGCGGTCTTCCTCGCGCCAGAGCGAAATGTGACCAGGGGCGTGCCCGGGTGTGTGCAGCCATTGCCATCCGGGCATTCCGGGGACCGATCCGTCGGCGGGCAAGAGTTCCAATCGGTTGCCAAGATCGATCGGCCCGCGTGGAAAGAGCGGCGAAAGCAGCGCCATCAGTCCGCCCCCGACCCAGGGATCCGGTGCCGGATAACATTCAGTTCCGTCCAAATAGGGCCGCTCGAGTCGATGCGCGAAGACGGGCACCTCCCACCTATTCGCGAGGTCCAGAACCGTTCCCACATGGTCAAAATGGCCGTGTGTCAGGATAACCGCGGCAGGCCGTGCGTTGGTGCCAAACCGCTTTTCCGCGACCGCAAGAATACTGCTTCTCGACGTCGGCAACCCCGTATCTATTAGCACCCAGTTCCGATCTCCGCTGCGCGGTGCGCCGAAGAACACGACATTGACGATTGCCAGCCGCAAATAACCCAGGTCCGGTGCGATGCTCCAGGCACCGTCGCCATGATCTTCGCGCCTGGCGTGGTCGATCTCGGAAAGTCGAATCTGAACGGTCATGATCCCGTGCCTCGGTTGTTGCTGCGCAGCCGCTCGAGTTCATCGGCGGCGGTGGTACATGCCCCGAACTTGGGCACGGCCCCCTTGTTCCTTCCTTGATCCTCGTTCGCCACCCGGATTGCAGACAGTGCGACTAACCCGACGTTATTTATTAACTGGTTACGAGGCGGTTCGCCCAAATTGAGTCAAGAAGCTAGGCCACCCATTCGCTGGCTGCATTTATCTTACACCCCTTGGCAGCTTTGCTGCCCAATCTTGGTCATTGAGAGATTAGCAGCCGCTTCCAAAAAGCAGACATCACAGGGACTGCGTCGTAGCTCCGATGTGCCTCAGAGCGCTTCTTTTAAGCAAACAGAAGCTGCCGTTCGTGAGCTAATACCGAGATCTCCTGGGTCGCCAGCTTTCTTAGCGACGAAACGGTGAAATGGTTGGCTCCGTTTGTCGGGCTGGCCAGCCCGATTGAAGCGGAGCACGATCATGCCCTTCAAAGCACGTGGAAGGATGCCAGGGGCCTAGGTGGACGGGGTCCCCCTGTCAGACCTTCCGGCTGGCCAGCAGCCTTGTAAGCCAGTCCGGATCCATTTCCGGTACGGACGACAAAAGCCGTTCGGTGTAAGCGGCATGGGGAGGTGTGAGAACTTGGCTCTTCAGTCCCTGTTCAACGACTTTGCCCTGGTGCATGACAACGATTTGGTCGGCTATCGCCCTTACGGTAGCAATGTCGTGGGTAATGAAGATGTAGCTCATTTCGAGTTCACGCTGCAGGCGCATGAGAAGCTTGAGGATTTCCTCTTGGACGATCTGGTCGAGCGCGGACGTGATCTCGTCACAGATGATAAGCTCTGGATCGGCTGCCAACGCCCGGGCAATGCAGACGCGTTGCTTTTGGCCGCCCGATAGCTCGCCAGGCAGGCGTTCCAGAAAATCCTCGCTCATCTCGACCATGTGCATAAGTTCGCAGATCCGGCGATCCTTCTGCGCGCCCTTTAGGCCGAGGTAGAATTCGAGCGGCCGAGCTATGATTTCTTCGACCGTCTGGCGCGGATTCAGGGCGTTGTCGGGCATTTGGTAAATCATCTGCATGCGGCGCAGGACCTCCTTCGGCCGCGTCTTCAGGCTCGTGGAAAGGGGCTGCCCGGCAAAAGAAATCGAACCTGAAATTGGCGGCAAGAGACCGGTGACGACTCGCGCGAGCGTCGATTTGCCCGAACCGGATTCGCCGACCACGGCCACGGTTCTTCCGCGCGGAACCTTGATGGAGACATCCTGGAGCACCTTGACCTTTCCTGCATAGGCCGCGGTAACGTTGTCTATCGTCAGCAGATAGTCATCGGCTGGAACTTCGGGCTTGGCGAGCTTGCGTACGGCCCAGAGCGTTTTGGTATATTCCTGGCTGGGCGAGGCCAGCATCTGGCGTGTATCAGCCTCCTCCACGGTGCGTCCGTGGCGCAGAACCATGATACGATCCGCCATTTGCGCCACCACCGCCAGGTCATGCGTCACGTAGATTGCAGCGGTGCTGAATTCCTCCACGATGTTGCGAATGGAAGCTAGAACTTCAACCTGCGTGGTCACGTCGAGCGCGGTTGTTGGCTCGTCGAATATTATGAGGTCCGGACGACAAGCCATTGCCATCGCTGTCATTGCCCGTTGCAACTGCCCGCCGGAGACCTGATGAGGATAGCGAAAGCCTATGGTCTCCGGTTCTGGGAGTTGAAGGCGTCGATAAAGATCGACGGCGCTCCGGTTCGCCTCTTCCCGGCCGGCAATTCCATGCGCCACCGCTGTTTCGACGGTTTGTTCCAAGAGCCGATGTGCCGGATTGAAAGAGGCAGCCGCGCTTTGTGCGACATAGGCAATGCGGGAGCCCCTGAGGCGACGGCGCCCTTTTTCATTGACTGCCAGAAGATCAATCCCGTCGAACAGGACCGAGCCTTGCATGATCCGGCAGCCCGGCTTGGCATAACCCATTGCGGCAAGGCCAATGGTGGACTTGCCGGCGCCTGATTCGCCGATCAGGCCAAGAACCTCGCCCCGCTTCAGCGTCAGATCGATCCCGCGGACAATCGGATGCCAGCGCTCGTCCGAGAACCCCTCCACATGCAGATTGCGGATTTGAAGTAGATCCGTGCCTTTTTCGCGTGAGCTTGGACCGCTACTTTTCATCCCGCAACCCGCTTGTTGCGTGCAGGAACCAGTCCACAACGAAATTCACGGACACGGTAAGGAGAGCAATCGCGCCGGCCGGAAGTAGCGGGGTGACGTCGCCGTAGGTGATCAGGGTCGCGTTCTCGCGCACCATTGATCCCCAATCGGCCGTCGGCGGCTGAATACCGACGCCGAGAAACGACAGCGCCGCGACTGTCAGGAACACGAAGCAGAATCGCAAGCCGAACTCGGCGACCAGTGGCGGCATGACATTGGGAAGGATTTCCTTGGCGATGATCCATTTTGGTCCCTCGCCGCGTAATCGTGCCACCTCGACATATTCCATCACCGCCACGTTAAGCCCGACGGCGCGAGAAAGCCGAAAGACCCGGGTGGAATCGAGAAGCGCAATGATGACAATCAGGCTCGTGATCGAAGAGCCGAAGATCGTCAGCAGCACCAGCGCGAAGATCAGACTCGGGATTGACATCAGCACGTCCACCGCACGTGACAAGATCTGGTCGAGCCACCCCCTGTACAATGCGGCAAGAAGGCCGAGCGAGACGCCGACCGCGAAGGACAGCAACGTGGTCGCGACCGCGATAGCGATGGTGTTGCGCGCACCGTAGATCAAGCGGGTGAGCATGTCGCGGCCGAGCTGATCGGTTCCCAGTTTGAACTCCTGGCTCCACGGCGCGAAGGCTTCGCTGAAAACCTGCGTCTCGCCATATGGGGCTATCCAGTGCGCGAAGACCGCAACAAAGACGTAGCCGAGGATCACGACGATGCCGAACCACGCGCTGAACGGTGCCTTCTTCAGCGCAGTTTTCGCCCGGGTGGCACGCGAGCGCCTCAGCCTCTGAAGCTCCGCGACAGATTCGGATCTGGTCATCGTGGGTGCAAGAGCCTGGGATTGGTGGCGATGGAAATAATGTCGGCTAGCAGGTTGAGAAGGATATAAGTCGCGGCGAAAATCAGGGCGCAGGCCTGGACAACCGGAACATCCCTGGATTTTACCGCGTCAACCATCAGCTGGCCGATGCCGGGGTAAACGAACACGACCTCGACCACGACCACTCCGACGATGAGATACGCCAGATTGAACGCGACCACAGTGACGATCGGAGCCCAGGCATTGGGCAGGGCATGCCTCAGCACGATCACCATCGGGGACATTCCCTTGAGGCGCGCCATAT
>NZ_RZPF01000042.1:0-15959 GCF_004022735.1 Mesorhizobium sp. M7A.F.Ca.AU.001.01.1.1 | reverse complement strand
AGGCTGGTCGACGCCAACGGCCACCGAATGGCTGCCTTTCGGGTTCAGCACTTCCCATGCCGTTTCGTTCGAGCCGGGAGCCAGATTGTGCAGCGCCTGGTTGAGTTCGCGCAGCGACAACTGGTCGAGATCGAAGACCCGAGGGTCGTGTGCCGCGGTTTTTGAAAGCGTGGTTGCCGGCATGAACTCAATGCTCCCAGAAATAGACGGTTGCGGGCTCGGGTTCCCAGACCCTCGCATTGTCTATGCCGGGCAGTTTGGTCAGCGCGCGATATTCCGAGCCGAAGGCGACATATTGGTCGGTTTCGGCCATCACGGCTGGCTTGCAGGCAATCGGATCGCGCACCACGCCAAAGCCGTTCTTGGTGCCGACGACGAAGGTGAAGAAGCCGTCGAGGTCGGAGAGCGTGCCTTCCAGCGCCTCGCCGAGATTCTTGCCATGCGCCATCTGTGACGAGAGATAGGCGGCAGCGACTTCGGTGTCGTTCTCGGTTTCGAAGGTCATGCCTTCGCGGATCAGTTCGCGGCGGACATTGTTGTGGTTCGACAGCGAGCCATTGTGCACCAGGCACTGGTCGGCGCCGGTCGAGAACGGATGCGCGCCCATCGTCGTCACCGCCGATTCCGTCGCCATGCGGGTATGGCCGATGCCATGTGTGCCGGTCATCTTGCGGACATCGAAGCGATCGACGACTGCCTCGGGCAGGCCGACTTCCTTGTAGATCTCGACCACGTCGCCGGCGCCCATGATGCGGATGTCGGGGCGCAGCGCCTGGATGGTTTCGCGCGCTTCATCGATCTTCGCGGGGGTGGTCCTGACGACTGCATGGGTGGATTTCACCGCGATCGTCACCGGCGTGCCGATGGCCTTGGCGAGCTCCGCCTCGAGGCCGCGGAAATCGCGGTCGGGCTTGGCCGACTGGATGGTGATCTTGGCCTCATTCTTGGACGGCGCGCCATAGATGGCGATGCCGGCGCTATCGGGACCGCGATCGCTGAGCGAGATCAGCATCTGCGACAGCATCGCGCCAAGCTGGGGTTCCAGCGACTTGTCCTTCAAAAACAGTCCGACAATTCCACACATGTCAGCCTCCCGACGTTTTGTAGCTAAGAGATCGTTTGCAACTCTGAAAATGATGTATCGAATGAGGTCCGCAAATTCAATCGTATGAAAAAAATATTCCTCTAATTACCTATGCGTCTCAATGCCGCTCTGCCCACTATCGTTGCCTTGCCGGGCGTTGTGAACCCATTTGGCGGTGCGGATGCGGGCGAGCTTGTAGGCGTCCAGGATCGACAAAGCATAGATCAGGAAGCCGCCGGCGTGACGGCCGACGAAGCTGGCATCGGGCGGCGCGATCTTGGCCGTCACCCATGCCAGGATCACCATGAAGAAAAGGAATTGAAGGCCGCGCACCGGCACGCCCAGAATGACGTGCCCGCTTCCCGGCAGCACGATTGCGGCGCCGAGAACCAGATAGGGATTGGCGGGTGCAGTGGCGGAACTGGTCATGCGGCCTGCCGTTCGCTTTTGTTGATCGCGTCGCGAAGCGCCGACACCGACATCAGCAGCCTTTCGATCAGCGCGGGATCGAGTGCGGCGTCGCCGAATTCGGCCTGCCGGAAAACGCCATAGCGCGCCCGCTCGGCTTCGGCCAGAAGCCAGACGATGCGTATACCCTTGGGCGTGATCAGCAGTTCCTTGGCGCGCCCTTCGGAAAAGATCTCGATATGGCTGGCGATCAGGCCTTGCGGAAAGCGCGCCGCCCTGCGGTCGGTGCGCAGCACCGACTCGGCGGGAAATCCCGGAGCCTTGGGCAGCGTATGCTCGAGATGATCGAAATTGGAGAAGGTCGTCGGCGAGCCCGGCCGCATCATCATGTCGAAGGTGGCTGGTACCGCGACCTCTTCGGTGATCGAAACACTGAGCCAGCGCGCCGGCAGTTTGCGCGTCGCCAGCGTATCGACGATGGTGCGCACCTGGACACGTTTGCTGTTCCAGGATCCTTCCCAGGTGATGACGCCGGCGGTGCCATCCGAAACATTGGCAGCATCGGCGATGATTGTGCGGATGCGGTCCTGCTCGACGGCGAGCGCCATCGATGCCCTGCTGCGGCTGGCACGCGCTTGCCAGGCAAGGTGGAGAACGACAACCAGGACAATGGCCCCGGCCAGCAGTGCTGATGTCAGATCGGACATTTTCTCATGCCAGGCCCGCCCGGGATCCGGACGGGCCTACTCCCATCAATAACCCTGCGGCTTTGGCCACGGCATGGTGAACTGGTCGCCGCGCCGCACGAATTTGTAACGGTAGAAGTGGAACCACAGCGAGATCAGGAAGTAGAAGGCGACCATGGCGATCAGCTGCGAGCCGAAGCCGAGGAAGATGGCGAAGAAGGTCACCACGCACAGGCAGAACAGCACCATGGCCGGGATCGGATGGAAGGGGTGGGTGTAGCCTCGGCGGATCGAGCCCAGCGGCCATTTCTTGCGGAACATGATGATGTTGATGCTCATGAACGTGTATTGCAGCACCCCCGACAGGATCGAAAAGGTGATCGCCTGGTTGAGGTCGGCGATGAAGGCGAAGGCCAGCGCGATCGGCAGCAGGAACAGGATCGAGCGATAGGGCGTGCGATATTTCGGATGCACGGCCGAGAACCATGTCGGCAGATAGCGGTCGCGGCCGAGCGAGAACCAGGCGCGCGCCGCATCGTTGATGCAGCCATTGGCCGACGCCAGCGCGGCGAGCAGCGTGGCGACGAACAACAGGTTCTCGAGCAGCGGGCTGCCGGTCAGCTTGCCGGCGTCCCACAGTGGATAGTAGGTGATGCCGAGATATTCCCAGGGCATCAGGGAGGCGCAGACATACCAGGTCATGGCCGCCGCGATCAAAAGCGTGATCATGCCGGCCATGGTGCCGTAAGGCAGCGAGCGGGCCGGGGAGCGCACTTCCTCGGCGGCCTGTGTGGTGCCTTCGATGCCGAGATAGTACCATATGCCGAACTGGAAGGCGGCGATGACGCCGATCCAGCCATAGGGAAGCGCATTGCCTGGGGTGACCAGTTCGTTCAGCTTCAGCACCGCGCCTTGCGTCCACGGGCTGACCGAAAAGAACAGGATGACGATCGAGATATAGGCGATCGCGGTGATGACGAAGTTGACGTTGAGCGTCATCAGCACGCCGCGATAGTTCAGCCACGCCAGCACGACGATGGTCGCGGCGATGAAGGAATTGTGGGTGAGCCCTTCGACGCCGGCCTTGGCGACGATGGTGTCGCCGAGCAGGATGGCGTCGGACACTTCGAGCATCGTGTAGGCAAAGACCAGGAACAGCGCGACGTTGAACGCCATCAGCGGTCCGACGATGTGCTTTGCCTGCGCATACTGGCCGCCAGCGGCGGCCACGGTCGATGTCACCTCGGAATCGATCATCGCGACCGAGGTGTAGAGCAATCCGACGACCCAGCAGACGATGAGCGCGGCCAGCGCGCCACCCTTGTCCGCCGAGAAATTCCAGCCGGTGAATTCGCCGACCAGGACGATGCCGACGCCGAGCGCCCAGACATGGGCCGGTCCGAGCACGCGCAGGAGTGAAACTCTGTCCCCTTGGACAGCCGGGGCAGCCGGTTCAAGTGCGATCGTCATTGTTCAATCCTCACTCAGATCCGGTGTTTTTCGGAAGTGGCTTCCAGTTCGCCTTCGCGCGACGAGGTCAGCACCTCTTCGGAGAAGGTCGTGTCGACCTTGAACCAGTCGTAAAGCATCCACAAAGCGAGCACGATCGAGATGCCCCAGCATGCGTAAGAGAGTGCCACCCACATGATCGTGTCCCCGAATTAAATCGTCCTCAGAACTCTTACTTGTCGTCGAATTTTTCGTTGATGACGTCGCGATATTCGCGGTCGGATGCGCGAAACAGGAAGACGAAATAGCCTATCAGCACCGCAGCCATTATGATCAGCGTCGGCCAGTCGATGACATAATGGAAGCGGTTCTGGATGATGTCGTGCGCGGTCTCGGGCGTGTAGCCGAGCTTTTCCCAGATCGAGGCCATGGTCGGGTTCTGGCCGAGCGCTTCCCACGTCTTGGCGTCGAGCGCGTCGATGGATTTCGCCGCACCGGCGAGGCCCAGTTTCAGCGGCAGCCACAGCGCCACGAAAATGGCGACGACGACGACGGCGATGTCGAAAACCTGCCCGGCCTTGCTCTGCTCCGGCGGCGTGTAGCGGGACATTTCTTCTACCCCTCAGGACTTGCGGTTGCGGAATGCGTCGGCGTTCTTGATGTCGAGCCCGTAGATGAATTCCTTGTCTTCCTTGTAGTGCTTGACCATCGCCAGGATGGCGGCCGTGTTGAAGATCAGCACGGCGGCGGCGGCGATCGCGACCACGGCCTTGATGCCGCTGTGCGGGATGTAGGGCCATGTCATGAGCAGGACGAAGAGGATCGTCGCCCACAGGCAGACGATCAGGAGCGCAGATCCGCGCACGTCGGAGCGGTACAGCGCTTCGATGCGCTGTTGCATGTCTGACATCGGTTTTCCCCTTTTTCCAACGCCAGGCCCCGAATTGGCCGGCCGCTGCCCTCTTTCAAGAGAGTGAAATTTTTTTCATAAATTCAGTCCGAATCCCGCAATTGTCAAGCGCGATTTACGTGAGGTTAACTGTTTGCTTTGCGCGGTGGATTTTGCCTGACAATGAAATTAATTGCTTATGGGTATTGCGGCGTCCTGGCGTTTGCGATCAATATTCGGTCAAAGCTCCCGCCACTGCGCAGGGGGCAGGGAACAGCAGAGCATTATCGAAACGGAGGACGAGCGGATGACGGCATCCTGGAGATTTTCGACCCTGGCGGATCGCCACCGAGCGCTCGGTTCGAAGCTCGAAGACTGGAGCGGCATGGGAACCGCCTGGACCTACGACAAGGATGCCGACGAGGAGTACATCGCCATCCGCACCAAGGCTGGCCTGATGGATGTCTCCGGCCTCAAGAAGGTGCACATCACCGGGCCGCATGCTTCACACCTGATCGACCTGGCGACGACGCGCGACGTCGAAAAGATCTATCCCGGCAAGTCGGCCTATGCCTGCATGCTGAACGAGGCGGGAAAATTCACCGACGATTGCATCCTCTACCGCACCGGCCCCAATGCCTGGATGGTCGTGCATGGTTCGGGCACCGGCCATGAAGAATTGCAGCGGGCGGCTATGGGCCGCGACGTGTCGCTGCGCTTCGACGACAATCTGCACGATCTTTCGCTGCAGGGGCCAACCGCCGTCGACTATCTGGCCAAGCACGTGCCGGGCATTCGCGACCTCAACTATTTCCATCATATGCAGACGCAACTGTTCGGTTTGCCCGTCATGATCTCGCGCACCGGCTACACCGGCGAGCGCGGCTACGAGATCTTCTGCCGCGGCCAGGATGCCGGCACGATCTGGGACAGGATTCTCGACGAGGGCAAGAGCGCCGGCATCATTCCGTGCCGCTTCACCACCCTCGACATGCTGCGGGTGGAAAGCTACTTGCTGTTCTACCCCTACGACAATTCGCAGAAATACCCGTTCGAGAACGAAGGACCCGGCGACACGCTGTGGGAACTCGGCCTCGACTTCACCGTCAGCCCCGGAAAGACCGGCTTTCGCGGCGCCGAGGAGCATTATCGCCTCAAGGGTAAGGAGCGCTTCAAGATCTACGGCGTTCTGCTCGACGGCAAGGAGCCGGCCGATGAGGGTGCGCTGGTCTATCGCGACGGCAAGAAGGTGGGCGTGGTGACCTGCGCCATGTATTCGCCGCTGGTCGAGAAATCGATGGGCATCGCCCGCCTCGACGTCGACTGCGCGGTCAAGGACACCAAGCTCGAAATCCGCAACAGGAGCGGCGCCATCAAGGCCACCGCCCAGCCATTGCCATTCGACGATCCCAAGAAGACCAAGCGCACGGCGAAAGGTTGAGGCATAGTCGACGGCGAGGGGTTCGAGCAATTCCAGGAAAAGTGTGAAACGGTTTTCCGTCCGGAATTGCGTCAAAGCAAAGAGATAGAGCGGTCCGCCGTTTCTATGAAACGGTGAAGCGCTCGAAGGCACGAAGACTTAAATGGCAGCCAAAAGCATCATCAGCCGGCCTGTTTACGGAACCTTGTCTCCGCAGCCCGGCAAGCATCATCTTTTTATCGCGGATGCGGAAGGGGCGCTGGCGATAGCGGAGATGGCCGGGAGGGCGCCGCCCGGGTTTTTCGACGACGCCGACATCGTCTTCATTCCCGGGCCTGACGGCAAACACACCGCAGCCCTCGAAGCGCTGAGACCGGTGCAGTTTCATCTGTCGCCATCCTTCGCCAGCCTGCTGCCACGGCTTAGGCAGACACTGGCAAATGCGCATATGGGCCTGCGCCTCTATCTCGCCGGCACTGAGGGCCTGATCGGCCAGGCGATGCAGGTGGCGCTTGAAGCCGGCATCGACCACACTTCGATCCAGACCGAGCACCGCGGTTCGCTGGCGCGGCGCATGCAATGCGTCCACTGCAAGGGCATCACCGAGAATGTGACGACGCAGCCGGCGACCTGCGCGCATTGCGGCCTGCTGCTTCTGGTGCGCGATCATTATTCCAGGCGCATCGCGGCGTTCCAGGGCGTCTGCATCAACGCCGAGGATCGCAGCGAGATTCCTCCGATGGAGGAGGTTTTCCGATGAGCGCCGGAACAACAAAACTCGATGTCGTGGTCAGCGACGTCGTCCCGGTCAACGACCTCGTCACCCGCTTCCATTTCCGCCGGCGCGACGGCGAGTTGCTGCCGACCTTTTCCGGCGGCGCCCATGTCGTGGTCGAGATGCGCGACGGCGAACGCACCAGGCTCAACCCCTATTCGCTGATGGGCTCGCCGCTCGACACGCGCGAATACACGATCTCGGTGCGCCGCGACGATGTCGGCCGCGGCGGCTCGCTGTTCATGCACCGGAACGTCAAGCCCGGCATGGAGATGGTGGTCAGCTATCCCGTCAATCTGTTCTCGCTCGACCTGCGCGCCAAAAAACATCTGATGCTGGCCGGCGGCATCGGCATCACGCCGTTCATGGCGCAGACCGCTCAGCTTGCGGCGGAAGGCGGCAATTTCGAACTGCACTACACCTGCCGCACCGCATCGCTCGGCACCTATGCCGATGTGCTGCGCGAGCGCTACGACCGACGGGTCAGGCTCTATCATGACGACCTTGACGAGCGCATCGAACTCGACCGGCTGCTGTCGACGCAGCCGCTCGGCACGCATCTCTATGTCTGCGGCCCGGCCGGCATGATCAACTGGGTGCGTGATCGCGCGGCAAGCCTCGGTTGGCCATCGGAAACCGTGCATTTCGAGCATTTCGCGGCCCCCCAGCCTGGCCTGCCTTTCGACGTGACGCTTGCCGTCAGCGGCAAGACGATCCGCGTCGATGAGCAGCAGAGCCTGCTGGAAGCGATCGAAGCGGCCGGCGTCGATCCGCCCTATCTCTGCCGCGGCGGCGTCTGCGGCCAGTGCGAAACCAACGTCATCTCTTGCGACGGCAAGTTCATCCACAACGACCACTGGCTGAGCGAGGAAGAGCACCGTTCGGGCAAGAAGATCATGCCGTGCGTGTCGCGCTTCGAGGGCCGGTCGCTGGTCCTGGAGCGCTAGGAGGAAATCATGGGCATCACCTTTCGCAAGGAAACGTTCCGCGACGACTTCACCTTCAGGAACAGCCCTGAGCACATCAGGCGCTTCCCGTTCCCTTTCCACGAAGACGCCTACATGTATGCGGTCAACATCGAGCCGCATGTCGTCGGGCCGAAAGGCAGCGTGCTGGAAAACCTGATCGACGTCGACGAGCACTATGTCGCCGAGATGCAGGACCGGGCGCTGGTGCTGGCCGAGGACCCGCTGCGCTGCCAGTCGCTGCCGCACATGACGCTGGCCGGCTGGGACCTGCTGGAACTGCTGATGGAGCAGCAGGCGCTGGGCTATCCCGAACATTTCACACTGACCCGCGACGGCGACCGCTGGCGCTGGATCAACCGGCCGCTCGGCATCGACGACACCTTCACCTTCGGCGACACCTCGACGCTGCCTTACGGCCCGATGGAGTACATCACCCGCCAGAGCCAGGGCGACTTCTGCATCCTCGACCAGCGCGACGGCAATCTGTGGATGGATGCCGGCATGGTCACCACCCAAGCCGACTGGTCGCTCGATTTCGACATCGGCATGAACTTTTTCGAATGGCACGCGCCGGTGCCGCTGGCGCATGAGAAGGGGATTTTTGTCAGGGCGCTGAAATTCCTCACCAACATCCAGCAAGGCAAGCCGGCCAGGCGCCTGAACTGGACGATGACCATCAATCCGCGCCTCGACACCAGCCCCGAAAACTATCACAAATGGGGTCCGGACCGGGCTACGGTGACGCCGGAGAATGTCGGCGACAAAGTGCATCTGCGCGTCGAGCTGCAGAGTTTTTGGCGCCTGCCGCGCTCGAACGGCATCGTCTTTCCGATCCGCTGCTATCTGATCAAGATGGATGAGCTGGTGACGCAACCAAAATGGGCCCGGCGCCTGCACCGTGTCATCCGCGACCTGCCCGACGAACTCGGCAACTACAAGGGCCTGACCCGATATAGGTCAACGTTGGTCGAGTGGCTGTCGAAGCTCGACGACGGCAGCCCGACGAGCCCTGGGTTCGGGCCGGATTGAGCGACGCCCGCGAAGCTGCCGATCTCCCCCTCGTGGGGGGAGATCGAGTCCCGCTCAACCCGCGCTCTGCGGATAGCAGATAATCGACAAATACCGCATCGGCAGTTTCGTCAGCTGTTCCGGCCCGTGCGGCGCGTCGGCGTCGAAGAACAGGCTGTCGCCGGGCTTCATCGGGTAGAGATTGCTGCCGTGCCGGTAAACGACCTCGCCCTCGAGCATATAGAGGAATTCCATGCCCTCATGCTGGAAGGTCGGAAACACGTCGGAATCCTCGGTCAGCGTGATCAAATAGGGCTCGACGACGACGCCGCTGGTGTTGGAGCCGATATGGCCGAGCAGATTGTACTGGTGACCGGCGCGCGTGCCGCGGCGCTCGACATCGAGGCCTTGGCCGGCCTTGACGAAAACGGCGCTGCGCTCTTCCTCGAAGCGGCGGAAGAAGGCTGTCACCGGGACGCCGAGCGCCCGCGACAGCGCCTGCAAGGTGGTCAGTGACGGGGAGGTGATGCCATTCTCGATCTTCGACAGCATGCCCAGCGAAATGTCGGTGGCGACCGCCAGATCGGCGACGGTGATGCCGAGCTTCTTGCGGAAGGCGCGCACCTCGCGGCCGATCGCCACCTCCAGCACCTTTTCGCGCGTGTCGCGAATGGCATGCGGGTTCTGCGTCAGCGGCGCGCGGATGGTTTTCCCGTCGGCCGAGACCTTTGGCTGCGGCTTGGCCTTTGCACCGGCTGGACCAGCCTTGGAATCGGAAACCTTCTTCGCCATGTCGCCCCCGGCACTCCTGCGGATTTATTTCACTCTAGGTGAACATGTCAGGTGCCGATACAGCAGCGCAACTGCGACGGCAAGTCGCCTGAAAGCACATGCGCACGATCCGGCGTTTGGCCGCGTCCGGTTTTTTGCGGGAAATCCACATCGGCGGAACGTTGTTTCCGCACCGGGCTGTTGACAGCACGAAAGGGCCAATTACTGTCCCTGTGAGTGAAATTTGTTTCGTAAGAGCAATTCCGGAAAAAGCGCATAGCGCTTTCCCCTTGGGAGTTGCGTCAAGGCAAAAGTCGAAACCAGATCGGGAGGCCTGCCATGAAAAGTCGCGTTGCCGTCATCGGAGCCGGCCCATCCGGCCTGGCACAGCTCAGGGCCTTCAAATCGGCGGCCGACAAGGGCGCCGACATTCCCGAGATCGTCTGCTTCGAAAAGCAGTCGGACTGGGGCGGCCTGTGGAACTACACCTGGCGCACCGGTCTCGACGAGCATGGCGATCCGGTGCACGGTTCCATGTATCGCTATCTCTGGTCGAACGGACCAAAGGAATGCCTGGAATTCGCCGACTATACTTTCGAGGAGCACTTCGGCCGGCCGATCGGCTCCTATCCGCCGCGCGCCGTGCTGTGGGACTACATCAAGGGGCGCGTCGAGAAATCAGGCTTGCGCAAATGGGTGCGCTTCAACAGCCCGGTGCGCATGGTGACGTTTTCGGACGAGACGAAGAAATTCACCGTCACCGCGCATGACCGCACCAACGACGTCACCTACTCGGAAGAGTTCGACAATGTCGTCGTCGCCTCCGGGCATTTCTCGGTACCCAACGTGCCCTATTTCGAGGGTTTCTCCACCTTCAATGGCCGCATCCTGCACAGCCATGATTTCCGCGACGCGATGGAGTTCAAGGGCAAGGATATCCTGATCATCGGCCGCTCCTATTCGGCCGAGGACATCGGCTCGCAATGCTACAAATACGGCGCCAAATCCATCACCTCCAGCTACCGCTCGAAGCCGATGGGTTTCAAATGGCCGGAGAATTGGAAAGAGGTGCCGCTGCTGCAGAAGGTCGTCGGCAAAACCGCGCATTTCAAGGATGGCACGACCAAGGATGTCGACGCCATCATCCTGTGCACCGGGTACCTGCATTCCTTCCCCTTCCTGACCGACGATCTGAAGCTCAAGACAGCCAACCGCATGTGGCCGCTCGATCTCTATGAAGGCGTCGTCTGGGAGAAGAACCCACAGCTTTCCTATATCGGCATGCAGGATCAGTTCTACACCTTCAATATGTTCGACGCGCAGGCCTGGTTTGCCCGCGACGTCATCATGGGCCGCATCAAGCTGCCCTCGGCCGAGGCGATGGCCGCTCACGGCGCGAAGTGGCGCGCGCGTGAGGAAACGCTGGAAGACGCCGAGCAGATGATCTGGTTCCAGGGCGACTACACCAAGGAATTGATGGACCAGACCGATTATCCCGGTTTCGACGTCGAGGCGGTCAACCAGACCTTCATGGAATGGGAACACCACAAGGGCGAAGACATTATGAGCTTCCGCGACCACGCCTACCGCTCGCTGATGACCGGCACCATGGCGCCGCTGCATCATACGCCGTGGCTGCAGGCGCTCGATGATTCGATGGAGAGCTATCTTGAGGTGAAGGGCGTTGCGGCGGAATAACGAGTGGGCGCCGTCAGGCCGGCGCCTCGACCCAACCGTGGCGACTCTCGCCATAGACAGACTGCGTCGGCGCCGGAAATGCCGGGTCTCCGAAGCAGCCGACTGCGACGGCTACCGCCGCCGGTTTTCGTGACGGATACCAGAAGACCGTTGAGCCGCACGTTCCGCAGAAATGAAAGGTGACGGGAAAGCCGCTGTCGGAATCGCGTTGGAATGTCTGGAATGAGCCGCTGATCTCGGTCTCGGCGGCATCGAAGAAAGCGGCGATCCCGAACGGAGTGCCGGTCCGCCGCTGACAGTCCAGGCAATGGCAAAGCGAGACCTTGGCCGGCTCTTGCGGGCAGCGGATCTGCAATTGGCCGCAGGTGCAGTGAGCGATCCGGCCAGTCATCATTCTCTCCTGTATCGGGGCGGCTAATCCTAACCCAGCCTTGCGCGCGCCTTCGCCGTCCAGGCGTTGAACAGCCGGTCGGCGACGATGCCGATGAAGGCGATGGCGAGACCGGCGACGATGCCGCGGCCGGAATCGGCCTTGGACAGCGCGATGAACACTTCCTGGCCGAGATCGCGGGTGCCGACCATGGCGCAGATGATGATCATTGCCAGCGCCATCAGGATCGTCTGGTTGACGCCCAGCATGATTTCCGGCAGCGCCAGCGGCAGTTGCACGCGAAAGAAGGTCTGGCGCGGCGTGCAGCCCGACACCTTGGCCGCCTCGATCAGCGCCGGCGGCACCTGCCTGATGCCGTGATTGGTGTAGCGGATCGCCGGCACCACGGCGAAGGCGATCGTCGCGATCATCGCGGTGACGTCGCCGACCCGAAACAGCATCACCACCGGGATGATGAAGCAGAAGGATGGCAGCACCTGCAGCGTATCGATGACCGGCGTGACGATCTTCTCGAACCGGTCGCTGCGCGAAGCCATCAGCCCGATCGGGATGCCGATCAGGCAGGCGATGAAGGCCGAAATACCGCAGAGATAGACCGTCGCCATGGTCTTTTCCCACAGGCCGGTGATGGCGCAGAAGGCGGTCAGCGCGGCGACGAGGACGGCGAGACGCAGGCCGGAGAGTTGATAGCCGGCAAGGCCGAGCAGGAAGACGGCGCCGAGCCACGGAAAGCCCTCGCAAAAGGCGCGCAGCGGGTTCAGCAGATTGAGGATGAGCGCCACGCGAAACGCTTCGATCGTGTCGAAGAAATTGATGGTCACCCAGTTCACCGCCGCCTTCCACAGCGGCGCCGTGGTGAAAGTGATCGCTTTCGGCACCACTGCCAAGGCCGGCACGAACAGACCGGACAGTGTTGTCACGACAAGGATGGCGATGGCCAGCGTCAGGTTGGGGTAGCGCCGCCAGAGGCTCGGGCTTACCTCCTGATGGACATGGCCCTTTGCTTGGCTGTGCGCGATGGCCTGGCTCAGCCGGTCGAGTGCGATGGCGAGTGCCACAATGGCAAGGCCGGCTTCCATCGCCTCGCCGACCTTCAGCGCGCGTAGCGCCAGGAGCACGTCGTAGCCGAGGCCGCCGGCACCGATCATCGAAGCGATGATCACCATGTTCAGCGCCAGCATGATGACCTGGTTGACGCCGACCATCAATGTCGGCCGCGCCGACGGCAGCAGCACCCGCCACAGTTTCTGCTGCGCCGTGCAGCCGGCCATTTCGCTGAAATCGTCGATCTCCGACGGCACCCGCGATAGGCCGAGCATCGTTGCTCGCACCATCGGCGGGGTGGCGAAGATGGCGGTCGCAATCATCGCCGAGACTGGGCTGTTGCCGAACAGCAGCAGCATTGGGATGAGATAGGCGAAGGTCGGGATCGTCTGCATCAGGTCGAGGGCAGGGGAGACGATGAGCCTTTCGGCCCACGGCTTGCGCCACGCCCAGATGCCGGCGAACAGCCCGGTGACGATGCAGAACGGCACGGCGATGGAGATCAGCCCAAGCGTCAGCATGGCGCTGGTCCATTGGCCGAACAGCGCGATGTAGAGGAAGCAGCCGCCGACCAGCAGGCCGAGTTTTCTGCCGCCGGCGGCATGCCCCGCGATGAAGGCGGCAGCGCAGACGCCGACCCAGGACAGCCGCGGCAGGACATAGGCTTCTGCGCCCCGACCGATCTTGAAATTCTTGGCCAGCAGATTGAGCGCGAAATCGAGCGGAACGCCGAGCACCGCGGTGATCGAGCGGGTGAGCCACGACAGGTTCGACTTGATCCAGCGCATCAGCGCGCTGACCCAATCGGCGACCGGCACGACGGCGCTGGCCGGATAATTGACCGCCCAGGACAGGCGGTCTCGCAACAGGAACACGACAAGCACGGCCGCGAGTGCCACCGCCCAGACGAGCAGCCAGACCTGAACCGGGCGCGACCGTGTTTCGCCGGCGCTTGCCGTCACCGTCATGTGCCGGCTCCGGAACGCTCAATGCCGGCCAGCAGATCGATCACCGCTTGCGGCGTCACCTCGCCGATCGGCTTGCCGCTGCCGTTGACGACCGCGAACGGCTTGTTGGCGGCAACGATGCTGGCGGAAAAGCTGGATATCTTGGCCTCCGGCGCCACCGTTCCGCCGTGCTCCGAGCCGTCGCAGGCGCGCATCAGGCTGCGTGCCGAGATCACCTTGGCGCGGTCGACGTCGCGGGTGAACTCGGCGACGTAGTCGGTCGCCGGATTGACCACCAGTTCCTCCGGCGTGCCGATCTGGATGACCTCGCCATCCTTCATGATGGCGATGCGGTCGGCCAGCCGGATGGCCTCGTCGAAATCATGGGTGATGAAGACGATGGTCTTGTGCAGCATCATCTGCAACCGCATCAGCTCGTCCTGCATCTCGCGGCGGATCAGCGGATCGAGCGCCGAGAACGGCTCGTCGAGGAACCAGATTTCCGGTTTTGTCGCCAGGCTGCGGGCGATGCCGACACGCTGCTGCTGGCCGCCGGACAGTTCGCGCGGATAGAAATGCTCGCGACCCCTTAAGCCGACAAGCTCGATGACCTCGCGCGCCCTTGCTTCGCGTGTCGCCCGGTCCTGCCCCTGGATGCTGAGCGGGAAGGCGATGTTCTCCAGCACGTTGAGATGCGGCAACAGCGCAAAATTTTGGAACACCATGCCCATGCGGTGTCGTCGCAATTCGATGAGTGCTGCATCGGAGGTTTTCAGCAGGTCATTGCCCTCGAATTCGACCTTGCCGTGGGTCGGCTCGACCAGCCTCGACATGCAGCGCACCAGCGTCGACTTGCCGGAGCCCGACAGGCCCATGATGATGAAAATCTCGCCCTGGCGGATTTCGAGGTCGACGGCGCGCACCGCGCCGACCAGCCCGGCAGCCGTGACGTCGGCTATGCTGGCCTTGCCGTCACGTTCGCGGATGAAATTGGCCGCGTTCGATCCGAACAATTTCCAGACATTGCGGCAGGCAAGCTTTACCGGACGGGCGTCTTTTGGCGCGCCCGCCGTGTTTGGCTCCTGTTCAGTCCTGTCCGTCATTCGAACGTCCCTCTGGAATATCAACAAGTGAGGCCCGGCTGGTCAGCAGCCGGGTCTCATTTTTCCAGTCGGAACGATCACTGCGCCCAGGCTTTCCAGTCGGCCTCGTGGGCGGCGATCCAGGCAGCTGCGACGTCCTCCGGTGTCTTGCCGCCGAGATCGATCTCGCCGCTCATCTTGTTGAGCTCATCGGTGTCGATCGTGTAGGCCTTGGCCACCTTGTAGGCGACCGGCCATTTGTCCTTCATGCCGGACCAGGAGTATTTCCAGATCTCGCCATGCGGCTTGCCGCAGTCATATTTGGCGTCGGGGTTCACGCCCCATTTCGGGTCGTTGTAGCACTCGGGCGTGTATTCCGGGAATTCAACCCACTCGCCCTTGTATTTGGCAGGCGCCCAATGCGGCGAATAGATCCACAGCATGATCGGCGCCTTGCGCTGATAGGCGGAATCGAGCTCGGCGAACATCGCCGCGTCGGTGCCGGCATGGATGACGGTGAAGGGCAGTTTCAGCGCCTCGACGCGCTCGTCGTCAAAGCCTTCCCATGTCACCGGGCCGCCGAGATAGCGTCCCTTCGGTGCGGTCTCCGCCGTCGAGAAGGCTTCGGCGCATTTCGGGTCCTTCAGCGCTTCCCAATTGGGCAGGCCCGGGCATTTCTCCTTCATGTATTCCGGAAACCACCATTCTTCCTTGGCCTTGGGTCCGAGCTTACCCAGCCGTTCGGTCTGGCCGGTCGCATCGGAGGCCTTCATGGCTTCGCCGGCGGTCGTGTCCCAGAACTCCAGGCCGACATCAAGATCGCCATTGGTGAGGCCCGTGGTCAGGCTGGAGAGGTAGTCGGCCGTGGGATACTCGACGGTATAGCCGAGCTTTTCCAGGATACCGCCAAGGATCTTGGCGTTCAGATTGACGCTGGTCCAGTCGAACAGCGCGATCTTGATCGGATCGTTGGATTCTGGTGCGGCGGCTTGGGCGGAAGGTGTCAGTGCACTCGCCGCGGCGAGTGCGAAGGTTCCCATTGTTAAGTTCGAAATCACACTGCGAAGTGACATGCTTGTTCTCCTTCAAGCTGTGAAAATTATCGTTCGTTCCCTTCTTGCGGCTTTTCTTGATTGTGTTGGAAAGGCTGGTCTTTGCGCAAGGCCGTCGGCGCCAGATTATTGCCCCGGCTTTGGCCGACGCAGGCAAGATGGTGCTCAATTCTAGTGATGATGGAACAGGACTGCAGTGTCGGCGTCATGGTTGCCGACGGATCGCTGCGGGGGCGGTCATCTGCGGATCGATTGCCAGTCTTGCGGCGCCTTGCAAGGTGCGAGCC
>NZ_RZPF01000430.1:0-5706 GCF_004022735.1 Mesorhizobium sp. M7A.F.Ca.AU.001.01.1.1 | reverse complement strand
GTGCTGTAGAGCGTCGAGCGGCCCTACGTCCAGGGACCGCGAAAACTCACCATTCTCAATGGTGCGGACTTCTCGCTGAAGCGCGGCGAGATGGTGGCGCTGGTGGCGCCGTCTGGCACCGGCAAGTCGACGCTGCTGCACACCGCCGGCCTGCTGGAGCGTCCCGACGCCGGCGACGTCATCCTGGCCGGCCGCGCCTGCGGGCGGCTGTCCGACGACGAGCGCACGGCGATCCGCCGCAACGATGTCGGCTTCGTCTACCAGTTCCATCACCTGCTGCCGGAATTCTCGGCGCTGGAAAACATAATGATGCCGCAGCTCATCAAGGGGCTCAGCCGCAAGGACGCGGCCGAGCGCGCGGCGCAGCTGCTCGATTACATGCAGATCGGCAAACGCGCGGCGCACCGGCCGTCCGAGCTCTCCGGCGGCGAACAGCAGCGCGTCGCCATTGCGCGTGCGGTCGCCAATGCGCCGCTGGTACTGCTGGCGGACGAGCCGACCGGCAATCTCGACCCGGTCACCGCGTCCTATGTGTTCGAGGCGCTGGCGGCGCTGGTCAAGCAATCGGGCCTCGCGGCGCTGATCGCCACCCACAATCACGAGCTGGCATCGCGCATGGACCGTCGCGTCACGTTGGCCGACGGTAAAGTGGTGCCGCTCTAGGGCACGGCGATACTGGGGGAGGCCGGCCTGCGAAAGGCGGCTTCCTGCGCTTCCCGTTCTACCCCGTCGCGGTAGAACGGTGCTCACGTACCCAAAAGTACGCTCCGCTCCGGTTCTCGAAATCCACCATTCTCGGCTCGGCCTGACCCCAGTCTCGTCGTGCCCTGGTCGGCGCTGGGCAACCGTCGTTCGCCCGTCAACCTTTTCTTAACCCTGCCGATTTGATCGCCCGGAAATTCGGACACGGCCGGATTGTGTCCGTTGACTTTGAAACAAAATTAGAACAAAATACGAACATATCAACAACAGGAGAGAGTTATGACCGATCTGGTTCAGGATGTCATCTCACTGGTTTGCATGAGCACCTTTCTCGTCTCCATGGCGATCTGGATTGGAGCCATGTGATTTGGCGGCGTTCGCCGCCGTGGGTCCCATGCGGTCGAAGACCGCTCCGCCGTTAAGCTTTTCTTGCCGCAGCGACGTTAGAGTGCCCCGGCAAGACAGGGAGCAACGTCCAGGTGTCGCCCATCGTCACGGCCATTCTGGTGGCCAGCAATCTCGGGCTGATCTTTCTGTTGATGACGGTGCCGCTTGGTTTGCGCACGGTCCGGCTGACCCGTCTGGTGGCGATGGATCGGCAGCGCCTCTGGCAGGCGCTGTGGCCGCTCGGCAGCGATGCCGGCTGGTCCGGTGAGATCCTGTCCGCCGAGGCCCCGGACGGCGAGGGCGTGGCCCGCATCACGCTGTCCTGGGAAGGTCGCGACGGCAAGCCGATCGAACGCAAGTCGCGGTTTGAAGACGTCGTCGAAGGCAGCCGCTTCTCGATGCGTGTCATCGAGGATACGGCACTCGACGCTTCGTTCTGGAAGGATTTTCGCGAAACCGCCGAACTCGTTTCGGAAGGCAACAGCACGCGGGTGACGCTCAGCCAGACCGATCGCTATCGTGGCGTTGCCTTCCTGGTGTTCCGCTATTTCGCCCTGCGCCGCGAACTCTCCAAGCTGCAGCGCTGGGCGCGGACCGGAAAGTATCGCAAGGGCGGCTGGTTCGAGCATCCGCTCAGCCAGGTCGGCTTTGCCGGGCTTTCGGCGCTGATCCTGTGGCCATTCTTCGGCCTTCACTTCGGCGGTCTGGCACTGGCCGCGATCCTCACATCGGTGGTCGCCCTGCATGAGCTTGGCCATATGGCAGCGTTCCGGCTGATGGGCCACAACCGTGCACGGATGATCTTCATTCCGCTGCTCGGCGGCATTGCCATTGGCGGGCGGCCCTATGACAGCCGTTTCGAAGTGGCTTTCGTGGCATTGATGGGCGCCGGCTTTTCGGCCTTCCTGGTGCCGATCGCCATCGCCGCAAGCACCTTTGCCGGCGCGGAAGGTCACCGGCTGGCGGCGGCCCTGCTGGCGACCCTGGCGGGCTTCGCCGCACTGTTCAACATCGCCAATCTGGTGCCGGTGTGGAAGTTCGACGGCGGCCAGGTGCTGCGCCAGATCTGTCCGGGACCGGTCGCGCTGGCGCTGGCTTCCTTCTTCCTGCTCTCGGCTTTCCTGGCCGTGGGTTGGCAGGCCGGCTTTTCCGCCACCTTCCTGCTCGCGACGGGAGCGGTGTTTTCGCTCCTCAGCCTGCTGACGATGAGCAGTGGGGTGAAGCCGCGTCACGAGCTGAAGCCGATCCGTACCATCGACCGGCTGGCCATGGCGGCGGCGTTGCTGGCGGTGTTCGCCATCCATGGCTATGGCGTGTTGTGGGCCTCTGCCCAACTGATTTGAGCCGTACCGGATCCGGAAGATCAGCCGGCTTTGCGCTCGGCTTCGACAGGCAACGCCGTGGCGGGACCGAACACATCCTCGAAGGCGGATTTCAACGCCAAGTCAAGATCGGCCATGGTCAGGGGAAGGCCTAGGTCGACGAGGCTGGTGACGCCGTGGTCCTGCACGCCGCAAGGCACGATGCCGCTGAAATGGTCGAGATCGGGCTCGACATTGATGGCGATGCCGTGAAAACTCACCCAGCGCCGCAGCCGGATGCCTATGGCCGCGATCTTGTCCTCCGCCGGCGAGCCGTCCGGCAGAGCAGGGCGATCCGGCCGCACGACCCAGACGCCGACCCGGTCCTCGCGGCGCTCGCCCCGCACATTGAAAGCGGCAAGCGTGCCGATGATCCACTGTTCGAGCGCCGCGACGAAGGCGCGGACATCCTCGCGCCGCCGCTTCAGGTCGAGCATGACGTAAGCGACCCGCTGGCCCGGCCCATGATAGGTGTATTCGCCGCCGCGTCCTGCCGCGAAAACCGGGAAACGGCTGGCGTCGATCAGATCCTCGCCACGGGCGCTGGTGCCGGCCGTGTAGAGCGGCGGGTGTTCGACCAACCAGACCATTTCGCCGGCAGCGCCGCTGCGGATCGCCTCGGCGCGCGCCTCCATGAAGGCAAGTGCCTCGGGATAGGCGGTAAGGCCGGGCTCGATCAGCCATTCGACCGGTGCCGAGCCGGGAAGCGGCAGGAACGATGTGGCGATCTGGCTGCGTTCGGTCATGGCGTATCGTCTTTTCGTTTGTCCATGGCGCGCCCAAAAACGCCTCGCACCTTTGGGCGACATCAACTTGCCTTCCATATGGCGATATCAGGCGCAAACGTCCAGTTCCGGCGCTGCGTTCGGGCCCTGTGGAGCATTATGCCAATCGCCTGACATTATTGCTTGCCGTGCACTTGTTTCACCGGAAACGATTTGCTACACGCCGCGAGCCGGTCGGTTCCGGCTCTACCACGTGCGGTCGTGGCGGAATTGGTAGACGCGCAGCGTTGAGGTCGCTGTGGGGCAACCCGTGGAAGTTCGAGTCTTCTCGACCGCACCATTCTCTTCCCAGAATCCGATTTGTGCCGGTCTCGCCCGCTGCGGGCCGGACGCATTTCGTTGATATTCCCGCACTTTACGCCACTTTCTTTTTGAGCGTCGGATTCTCCCAAAACCGGTTTCCCCCTTGGGTCCGATGCTCTAGACCTGATTTGCACCTTTTCCGGGATTCTTGTGGCGGGAGGCGCTGGTGGAAGGCGAGCACGAACGGACGACCGGCGCCGGGGCCGCCGAGGACAACCACGCCGACATCTATGGCGAGGACGGCGCCGTGCTTTCGTCCTTCCTGGCGCGGATCGGCGCGGCGATCGCCGACCGCGACACGCTGACCCTCAAGCATGAAGTCGACGACCTGCACCAGTCGGAGCTCGGCGATCTGCTCGAGGCGCTGCATCCCGAACAGCGCCGCGCGCTGGTCGAACTCCTGGGCGCCGATTTCGACTTTTCCTCGCTGACGGAGGTCGACGAGGCGATCCGTATGGAGATCGTCGACAATCTGCCCAATGCGCAGATCGCGCAGGCGGTGCAGGAGCTCGATTCCGACGACGCCGTCTACATTCTCGAGGATCTCGACCAGGAAGACCAGGACGAGATCCTGTCGCAACTGCCGTTCACCGAGCGGATCAGGCTGCGCCGCTCGCTCGATTATCCCGAAGAGACGGCCGGCCGCCGCATGCAGACCGAGTTCGTCGCGGTTCCGCCGTTCTGGACGATCGGCCAGACCATCGACTACATGCGCGAGGACAACAATCTTCCCGAGCGCTTCAGCCAGATCTTCGTCATCGATCCGAGCTTCAAGCTGCTCGGCGCCATCGACCTCGACCAGATCCTGCGCACCAAGCGTTCGGTCAAGGTCGAGGAGGTGATGCACGAGACGCGGCACGCCATTCCGGCCACCATGGACCAGGAAGAGGCGGCGCGGGAATTCGAGCAGTACGATCTTTTGTCGGCCGCGGTCGTCGACGAGAACGAACGGCTGGTTGGCGTTCTGACCATTGACGATGTCGTCGACGTCATCCAGCAGGAGGCCGAGGAAGATCTGATGCGCATGGGCGGCGTCGGCGACGAAGAGCTTTCCGACAGCATCTTTTCGACCTCGCGCTCACGCGTTCCGTGGCTGCTGATCAACCTTCTGACCGCGTTCCTGGCGGCGTCGGTGATCAGCCTGTTCGACCGCACGATCGAACACATCGTGGCACTGGCGGTGCTGATGCCGATCGTCGCGGGCATGGGCGGCAATGCCGGCTCGCAAACCATGACCGTCACCGTGCGGGCGTTGGCGACCAGGGATCTCGACATCTACAATGCCGGCCGCATCATTCGCCGCGAGATGGGTGTCGGCTTCATCAACGGCATCGTCTTCGCCATCCTGATCGGCATCGTCGCGGCAGCCTGGTTCCGTGATCCCAATCTGGGCGGGATCATCGCGGCGGCGATGATCATCAACATGTTCGTGGCCGCCCTGGCCGGCATCCTGATCCCGCTGCTGCTCGATCGTTTCAAGGTCGATCCGGCGGTCGCTTCGGCGGTCTTCGTCACCACGGTTACCGACGTCGTCGGTTTCTTTGCATTTCTCGGCATTGCCACGTGGTGGTTCGGCGTGCCCTGAAGGCACGCCTTTTGGCTCAATTGACTTTTACGTAAATGCCGTGCGAGGCTCGCGCGGGGCGCCATGTCGATTCCGGCATGGCATGGGTTTTGGTTCGGGACAGAAGGGTGACGCCGCCATGGCGATCGCCCCGGTGTTTCGGCGTGTGGGAGTGGCAATGCGAGAATATTATTCGATCACCGAGTTGACCCGCGAGTTCGACGTGTCGACGCGGACGCTGCGCTTTTATGAGGACGAAGGGCTGGTGCAGCCGGTGCGGCGCGGCCGCACGCGGCTGTTTCGCCCCTCCGACCGGCAGCTCATTCGCCAGATCATGCGCGGCAAAAGGCTTGGCTTCTCGATCAACGAGATTCGCGAAATCATCCAGATGTACAAGGAGCCGCCCGGCGAAGTCGGCCAGCTCAACCTGATGATCAAGCGCATCGAGGAAAAGCGCGAGGATCTCCGGCAGAAACGCCGCGACCTCGAGGAGACGCTGGCTGAACTCGACCATGCCTATTAGTCTTTTTTTTATCGGCTTTTGGCTCTTGGCGTGCCTCCGTAGGCAGAGAGTTTGAGGGACAGCGCCCCCCTCTCTCCTGCC
>NZ_RZPF01000429.1:0-5709 GCF_004022735.1 Mesorhizobium sp. M7A.F.Ca.AU.001.01.1.1 | reverse complement strand
CGCCGGAACGCTGGAAAAGCTAGGCGACAAAGGTCCGGCGGTGCGCGCAGCACTGGCCGCAAAGCTCGGCCTTGGCGACGCCCCGCATTGGCAGAACCAGCGTGACGCACTCGCCGATTTCGCCGGCCTGAGGAAGCAGCTATCAGGCAGCCTCGGCAAATGTGGCCAGGACATCGCGCTGATGGCGCAAGGTGGAACCGAGATCGAGCTTTCCGGCGGCGGCGGCTCTTCGGCCATGCCGCACAAGCAGAACCCGGTGAAGGCCGAAGCGCTGGTGGCGCTTGCCCGCTTCAACGCCACGCAGCTTGCGGGCATGCATCACGCGCTCGTGCATGAGCAGGAGCGCTCGGGCGCTGCCTGGACGCTGGAATGGCTATTGCTGCCGCAAATGGTCATCGCGACGGCCGCGTCGCTCCGCCTTGCCGCTGAGCTGGCCGCACAGGTCGAAAGTCTCGGCCACTGATGCGCACGCAAATCGTCATCGTCGGGTCCGGACCGTCCGGCCTGCTGCTTGGGCAGCTTCTGGCCGGCATCGGCGTCGAGACGGTCATTCTGGAACGCGCGAGCCGCGAGCACGTGCTTGGCCGAGTGCGGGCAGGGGTGCTCGAACAGGGCACCGTCGAATTGCTGGAACAGGCCGGCGCGGCGGCAAGGCTGCACGCGGAAGGACTGCCGCATTCCGGCATCTCGCTCGCCTTCGACGGACGCCTGCACCGCATCGACCTCGAGGCACTGACCGGCGGCAGGCATGTCACCGTCTATGGCCAGACCGAGGTGACGCACGATTTGATGGACAAGCGCGATGCGGACGGACTGACCACGATCTACGAGGCGGCAAATGTCGCGTTGCACGATTTCGACGGCGCCGCACCTTTCGCGACCTATGACAAGGACGGGGTCACGCATCGCATCGATTGCGACTTCATTGCCGGCTGTGACGGCTATCACGGCGTCAGCCGCAAATCGGTGCCCGAGCGTGCGCTGAAAATCTTCGAGCGGCAGTATCCGTTCGGCTGGCTCGGCGTGCTGGCCGAAGTGCCGCCGGCCGATCACGAACTGGTCTACGCCAATCATGAAAGGGGTTTTGCCCTGTGCTCGATGCGCTCGACGCACCGCAGCCGCTATTATGTGCAGTGTCCGCAGGACGATCGCGTCGAAGCCTGGCCGGACGAGCGCTTCTGGGACGAGCTGCGCCGCCGCTTGCCCGAGCAGACGGCGGCAAGCGTCGTCACCGGCCCATCCTTCGAGAAATCGATCGCGCCGCTGCGCTCCTTCGTTGCCGAGCCGATGCGCTTCGGCCGGCTGTTCCTGGTCGGCGACGCCGCCCACATCGTGCCGCCGACCGGCGCCAAGGGTCTGAACCTCGCTGCCAGCGACGTGCGCTATCTCTTCTCGGGTTTGTGCGACTTCTATCGCGACAAATCCGCGGCTGGCATCGACTGCTATTCGCAAAAGGCGCTGGCGCGGGTCTGGAAGGCGGTTCGCTTTTCCTGGTGGATGACGACGATGCTGCATTGTTTTCCCGACACCGCCGAGTTCGGCCAGCGCATCCAGGAGGCCGAGCTCGACTATCTCGTGCAGTCGCGTGCCGCATCGACCGCGCTCGCGGAAAACTATGTCGGCCTGCCCTATTGAGGGCTGCGGATCATCCGGCGCCTTGCTGCCTGGCAAAATCCAAAAGCATCGGGCGCTGCCCCTTGAGGATTTTCACCTCGGCCTCGGGCAAGGTGAACCAGCCCGCTCTGTCGACCTCCGGGAACTCCTTCAGGGATCCCGACCTTGGCGGCCATTCCATGGTGAAAATGTTGCTCTTGATGGCGGCCACGTCGATGTCGATGGTCGCCTCGACAGACCAGGCCGAGACGATCTTGCCGCCGGGTTGTTTGTAGTCGCCGAGCCGCGCGAAGGGACCATCAACCTTGACGCCGAGCTCTTCCTCGGTCTCGCGTTGCGCTGCCGTCAACTCATCCTCGTCCTCGCCGACGAGACCCTTCGGCATCGACCAGGCGCCATCGTCCTTCTTCGCCCAGAACGGCCCGCCCGGGTGAACCAGCAACACCCTGAGATCGCCATCGCTGCGGCGATAGATCAGCAATCCCGCACTGCGTTTTGCCATTTTTGTACGTCCATTTGCGAAGCCGGCAGCCTGCTGATGGTCCTTGAATCGTTGATGCGAACCTTGCACTAGGGGATTGCGACGCTATGTCAGGCGCGTCTGCATTGCACCTCGGTCGCGAGTCCGGCAATCTGATACCATCGCTTATTTGGCGGCTCGAAGGCTAGGTGACGATGCAACTCGGTCTTATTGGCTACTATAGCGACTTCGTGGTGTATCCGCTGGTGATCGCCGTGCTGGCAGTGGCCGGGCTGCTCGAGGCTGGCGAAGAGAGTGCGCCAGGCTGGATCGGCACTGTCCTCGCCTGTCTCGGCCTCTGGACGCTGATCGAGTATGTGCTGCACAGGTTCGCTCTTCACCATATTCCTTACGTCAAGGACCTGCACGACCGTCACCATGTCGAGGAACGCAGTTCTGTGGGCACGCCAACCTGGCTCAGTCTCGGCGTGCATGCGCTGGTCGCGTTTGTGCCCGTTTGGGTGGTCTCAGATTTCGCCACCGCGAGCGCGGTGAGCTGCGGGTTGATGCTGGGATATCTGTGGTACATCAGCATCCACCACATGATCCATCACTGGCACCCGGCGCATCCGAGCTATCTCTATACGCTCAAGCGCCGTCATGCGGTGCATCACCACATCGACGAAACGGCCAATTTCGGTGTGACTTCGGCATTCTGGGATCGCGTTTTCGGCACGGCGCAGCTCTGAAGTCCTCAGTCCTCGCCGTTCAGCGCCTCTTTCCGCGACCGCCGGAAGTCTTGGCTCCGCGAGGCCCGCTCTGGACCGGCGTGTTGTTCTGGTTCTCGTCGGACAGTTTTCGCCAGCGGGCAAGGCGCTCCGGGTCGAGCGTCCCCGCCTTCAAGGCAGTCTGAACCGCGCAACCCGGCTCGTGCACATGCGTGCAGTCGCGGAACTTGCAGAGCGGTGCAAGCTCGGTGATTTCGGCAAACAGCGTGTCGATGCCGTAGCCGACATCGCTGACCTGCAGCGTCCGCATGCCCGGCGTGTCGATCACCCAGCCACCGCCGGCGATGGAATGCAGCGATCGCGACGTGGTGGTGTGGCGTCCCTTGGAATCGTGCTCGCGGATGCCCCCGGTCTGTTGCGGCGATTGCTGCGCCGATCCGGCCAGCGTGTTGACCAGCGTCGATTTGCCGACGCCGGAGGAGCCGATCAGCGCCACCGTCTGGCCGACACCGCACCAGGCAGCCAGGACGGTTGCCGCATCCGATGTGCGGGGGTTCAGCATCACCACCGGCAATCCACGCTGCAACGCCGCAGCTTGCTTCTGGTAGGTCTCGGCGTCTTCAGCGGTATCGGCCTTGGTCAGCAGGATCACCGGCGTCGTTCCGGCCTCGTTGGCCAGCGCCAGATAGCGCTCGAGCCGGGCGGGATTGAAGTCGGCATTGCACGAGGTGACGATGAACAGCGTATCGACATTGGCCGCGGCAAGCTGCGGCACCCTGCCGCCGCCCTGGGTGCGGCGTTCCAGCACCGTCTTGCGGGTCAGGCGGCGCTTCACAAGGTGTTCATGCCCATCGACCAGCACCCAGTCTCCGACGGCATAGTCACCGGTGTTTGCCTGCGCCGCCAGCGTCAGATCGACCGGCCCTGCCTGGGACAGGCCGGTCAGGCGATCGCGGTGGACGGTGGCGATCCGCGTCGGGACAAGATTGGCTTCGCCGGGCTCGAGCTGGTCGCCGAAAAATTCGGTCCAGCCCAGGCTGGCGAGCGATGGCGTGGAGTGATCCGTCACGGCTTTGACCACGGCGTCACGGACATTGGACGGTATCCCTGGCAGGGGGGGCGAACGGGGTGGGGTGATTTCCAAGCCGTGTATGGGCGGCATGGCGACATTTGGCAAGCAGGCCCGTAGCTGAGGGCTGAGCGGCAAGCTTCTGCAGCCCTTCGTCGAACTGACAATGAAGTCCATGACGCCATCAGTTTTGAAGCGTTAACAAATAATTTGACGCATGGAATATTTTTGCGTTCTATTGGGAACTGTGAAAATTGACTGAATAAGTTCCGTCAAGCATTGTCGCATCCGGTCAACGGCCGCATGACTGTGGGCGGGGCCGATCGTTGGCAGGGGATCAGGAATATATCGATGGCGGAGAAGACGCACCGCACGATGGACGACTTCGCCCAGGCATGCGGCGTGTCGCGCCCGACGCTGTCCAAATATTTCGACGATCCGGCGAGCGTGAAGCCAGCGACGCGGGCGCGCATCGAAGCCGCCCTGCGTTCCTCGGACTATCAGCCGAACCTTTTCGCCCGCAATCTCAACCGCAAGCGCACCCGCAACATCGGCATCGTCGTGCCGACGATCACCGATCCTTTCTACGCCGAGATGGTCAGCCGCATCGAATTTCGTTGCCGCGACGAAGGCTACTGGCCGATCGTCATTTCCTCGCATGGCTCGCCGAAGCTGGAGGCGGAGTCGGTCAGGACGCTGCTGTCGCTGAAGGTGGCCGGCGCGATCATCGCCCCGCTCGGCCTTGCCTCCGACCGCAGCGTCTTCGACAAGCTCGGGCAGGACATTCCGATCGTCTATTTCGACACCTATATCGAGGGCGATACGCCGTTCGTCGGCAACGACAACCGGCAGAGCGTGTCGACCATCGTCGACTATCTCTGTCGCTCGGGCGAACCGCCGGTCTATCTCGACATTCCGCATGTCAACCACAACTCCGGCGAACGCCAGGAGAGCTACATCGTCGCGATGGAGACCGCCGGCTTCAAGCCGGCCGTCATCGAGGCCGCGCGCGATTACACCTGGGACTTCGAACGCATCGGCTACGAGCAGACGGAAAAAATGCTGGAGGCCGGGACCTTGCCCGGCCGCACCATCCTGTGCGCCAACGATCGTCTCGCCTTTGGCGTAATGGCGGCCGCGTACTCGCGCGGCCTGAAGGTCGGCCGCAGGCCCGATTGCGATCTGCGCGTTGCCGCCCACGACGACCATCCGCTGAGCCGCTACACCTGTCCGGCGCTGACCACCATGGCGCAGGATTTCACCGCCATGGCCGGCCGCAGCGTCGAGATCCTGCTGGCCCTGCTGGACGAGGCCGATCCGCCGAAGCAGGGCATGGCGCGCACCGTCAAGCTCGGTGCCAACCTGGTGATGCGTCAGTCGGCCTAACCGGTCGACGTCGATCCCTCGAAGTGGCGCCAGGCCGTCACCCCCTCGACCACCGCTTGCCGGGCGGCGGGAATATGGCGTCCCATCGAGACGAAGCCATGGATCTGGCCCGGCCATTGCCGCAGGATCATAGGCACGCCCGCGGCCTGCAGGCGCGCCGCATAGGCTGCCCCTTCGTCGGCCAGGATGTCACAGCCCGCAAGCGCCACGAATGCTGGCGCGACGCCGGCAAGATCAGGCGCCAGCAAGGGCGAGACGCGCCAGTCCATGATATTGTCGGGCGTTCGCACATAATGGTCGCGGAACCATGCCATGGTCGTCGCGGTAAGGCCGAAGCCGTCGCCGAAACGCCGGTAGCTGTCCGATGTCTGCCGCGCGTCGGTGTTGGGATAGATCAGGATCTGCGTCGCAAGTGGTGGAGCGAGCCCATCGCGTGCGAGCAGCGCCAGCAC
>NZ_RZPF01000428.1:0-5715 GCF_004022735.1 Mesorhizobium sp. M7A.F.Ca.AU.001.01.1.1 | reverse complement strand
GTCTTGGCTTCCTCGACGGTGATGACGCCGTCATTGCCGACCTTGTCCATAGCCTTGGCGATCATCTCGCCGACGCTGGCATCGCCATTGGCGGCGATGGTGCCGACCTGCGCGATCTCGGCCGACGACTTGACCTTCTTGGCGCGCGCCTGGATTTCCTTGACCACGGCGGAAACCGCCTGGTCGATGCCGCGCTTCAAATCCATGGGATTCATGCCGGCGGCGACCAGCTTGGCGCCTTCGCGCAGGATCGAGGCGGCCAGCACCGTGGCGGTGGTGGTGCCGTCACCGGCGAGGTCGTTGGTCTTCGAGGCCACTTCGCGCACCATCTGGGCGCCCATGTTCTCGAACTTGTCGGCAAGCTCGATTTCCTTGGCGACGGTGACGCCGTCCTTGGTGATGCGCGGCGCGCCATAGGCCTTGTCGATGATGACGTTGCGGCCCTTGGGGCCGAGCGTGACCTTCACAGCATTGGTAAGGATCTCGACGCCGCGCAGCATGCGGTCGCGCGCGTCGGTGGAGAATTTGATTTCCTTGGCAGACATGATTTTTATCCAGTACGTTCGGAGAAAATAAGGTCAGGCAGCTTTCTTGGCGGCCACGGTCTTGTCGGTTGCAGCGGTCTCGCCCTTGTCGATGATGCCAGTCTCGTCCTTGTCGATGACGCCCATAATGTCGGCTTCCTTCATGATCAGAAGGTCCTCGCCGTCGATCTTGACCTCGGTGCCCGACCATTTGCCGAACAGGATGAAGTCGCCGGCCTTGACGTCGAGCGGAACAAGCGCGCCGTTTTCGTCGCGTGCGCCAGGGCCGACAGCGATGACTTCGCCCTCCTGCGGCTTTTCCTTGGCAGTGTCGGGGATGATGATCCCGCCCTTGGATTTGATATCGCCTTCGGCGCGACGAATGACGACGCGGTCGTGGAGTGGCCGAAATTTCATGGGAACTTTCTTTCTGGGGGCCGGCACAGGCGGCCACGCCCCTCCTCTATAGACGCGTTGGCACTCGATAGATAGGAGTGCCAAAAATTATTCGCGTACCAAATTAAATATTCAAAAGTATTATTTCAGCTGGCCGTTTCGTGATATCCGCAGAATGTCAAATAATTCAAAAGATTGAATTTTGCCGATCGAGTGCCTATTTATCGGACAAGTTCACTTTCACGATTTCAGGCACAAGGGAGATTTCTTCGATGGCCGAAGGCAATCAGACGATCATGGAAAAAGCTGAAGCCCGCTTTGTCGACAAGCAGAAGAAGACAGCGGAGAAAAACAAGGCGACCGCCGAATATATGTCCGAGGCAAGAGCCAGGGAGATCAAGACGGCAAGGCTGAGGGAGCTTCGGCTGGCCAAGGAAGAGGCCGATCGTGTCGCCCAGGCCCTCAATCCGACGCCGAAGAAGAAGCGGGTGACCAAGAAAGTTACGGAGGCTAAGACATGAGCCTCACCTTCCCCAACCGCAGCCGCAGCTATGACGAGGCGGGCCAGCGCATCCGTTTCGTCGGCCATGACGGCATGTTCCAGATCTCGTTCTCCGTCGCCGCCGACGCCATGGCCAAGATGCGGCCGGGAACCGCGGCCGATGAAGCCGGTTATCTCCAGACATTCGACACCGAGAGCAGTGCCATCCGCGAGGTCGCGTCGAAGGCCTACGACCGCACCCACAAGAGCATGTATGTTCTGACGGCGTCCGATTTCGGCTGATCAGTCCATTGCATGTCGCTCAAAACGACGATTAAAGATCCATCCCCTCGACCATCGCGCGTATCTTCGCAGCCTTTTCGAAATGGTCGAGGCGGTGGGTTCTGATCCACCATTCGGCGGCTTCCATCAGGAGTTCGGGGTTGTCGTTTCTGTTGGCGAAAAACGCATAGAACGACACGCCGACGCCGGCCCCCTTCTCGGAGATCTTGCGGTCGCAAATCTCCAGTATCTTCTGCTTCAGGCTGGCTCTCACGGGAATCCCTTGATTTGCGGTGCGGCAGGCTTCCGCCGGCGGGCCGCTACGGATCAGGCCTTGCGCTCGGCCCGTTCGCGGCGTTTGACATCGCGGACATTCATCTGCACGACCATGTCCTCGGCCTCGCGCGGCCCCATCCCGACCATCACCTTTTGCCGGACCACCGCAGGCTGGCCGGTGAAGACATCGATGATGCTCCAGCTCTGGGGAAGCTCCATACGCAGCGTGTAGCGGTTGGCCATGCCGGTCAGCCTTGCATCGTGAAAAACACGGCGCCCAGGATCAGCACCGTCCAGGCGACGACCGACAGTTTCAGCACCATGCCGCTATGCACGGCCAGAAGCTTCCGCAGGTGCGACACACCTGCCGACGAGGCCGGTGCCGCCGCCAGGGCGGCAGGAGCCTTGAGGCCAAGTTTTCCAAAGACGGGCAGCAGCGACGGTTCACGCACGAAAGGCCTCGAATGTCAGGAAAAAGCGAAGCAAGAACGCTCGGCTCCCTTCCATACCACTCTTTTCGCGCGTGCCGGCATGCCAAATGCAAGACAGGACTGCTTTAACGTCCGGTCCGCACCGCCTTCGTAACGCACAAATCTATTCGTGGGGACTGACTGCCCTTGGGGCAGATTGGGACTGCTGTTCGACGCGAAATTTTGGAGGCCTCGCCTCGGAATCGAACCGAGGCTTCAGAGATTTGCCGTCTCCAGCGTAGCCGCTCCGCCACGAGGCCATGGCTGTTGAAGTAGCGGCCAAATATTTACGGAAAGGTTAATCCCGAGGGACTGTTCAGAATTTTCGGCACGATCTTCAGACCGTCCGCCAGCACATATTGCGGCCAGGTTTGCTGCCCGGCAGCGCCAACCCTTTGCCGGACCTCGCATCCCGCGCACGCTGCGATCCTTCACGCCTCAAGCGGCAGCCCGCCCCGTCTCGACCGAGGGCCTCCAGCACTGCGACTGGCGCTCTTCCCCTGAGCTAAGTGCTGCCGGCGCTGCTTTAACCCGCGTTTGCATTCGAAGGAAGAGAGCCGAGGCCCAACCAGCTTTTCCCTTGAACGGCGATCCAATCTGGTCTAGCCTCAGCTGAGAAAAGGTTTTCTCAAACAATTTCAGTCGGGCTCGGCCACCTGCCGGGCCTCTTTCAGATCGGTAAGAGAAAACCTTTTTCCAACTAAGGACTCTCGGCGCGATGCCATCGGACGATCTGCCTGTTCCGGTCTTTTCCAAGCCAGTCACCTTGCGTGACGTGGCCGCGCAGGCCGGAGTCAGCGTCGCTACCGCATCCAAGGCGCTCAACAGCCAGGGCCGGATGACAGCCGAGACGCGCGAACGCATTCGCGAGACCGCCCGGCGGCTTGGCTTCCGGCCCAACAGCCTGGCGCAAAGCCTGCTCCGACGCCGCAGCTTCACCGTCGGCCTGCTCACCAACGATACCTATGGCCGCTTCTCGCTGCCGCTGATGTCGGGCATTTCGGACGCGCTGGTCGACAATGGCGTCTCGGTGTTCCTGTGCAATGTCGAGGAGGATCCGCGGCTGGGCCAGATGCATGTCGACGCCATGCTCGACAAGCGCGTTGACGGCATCATCGCCACTGGCAAGCGCATCGATCGTCATCTGCCCGTCGACCTCTCCAATCTGCGCGTCCCGGTGATCTATGCCTTCACGCAGCCCGACCCCGACGCCGTTGCCTTCGTCTCGGACGATGTTGGCGGCGCCCGGCTGGCCGTCGAGCATTTTTGCCGGCTTGGCCGCAAGCGCATCGCCCACGTCACCGGGCCGGCGAGCTTTGCCGTGGTACACGCGCGCGTTCAGGCTTACCGCGACGTGCTCGCCGAAAACGGCCTGACGGTCAGCGAGCCGCTGCTCGGCTCCTGGTCGGAAGCCTGGGGTCACCAGGCGGTTGCGCAACTGTTCGACGGCAAAAGCGAAAGGCCGGACGCGGTCTTCTGCGGCAACGACCAGATCGCGCGCGGCGTCATCGATGCTCTGCGCGAACGCGGCCTCGACGTCCCCAGGGATGTCGGCGTCATCGGTTTCGACAATTGGGAGATCGTGGCCGAGGCGACGCGCCCGCCGCTGACCTCTGTCGACATGAACCTGGTCGCGCTCGGGCGCGAGGCCGGGTTGACCCTGCTTTCGCTGGTCGGCGGCAAGCCCGCCGCGCCCGGCATTCGAAAACTGCCGTGCCGGCTGGTGGTGCGGCAGTCATGCGGCCATCCGCCGGGTGGCTGAAAACGAAGCGCCGCGCAATCGGCGCCAAGCCGCGGACCGCGGCCAACCTTGGAGGAGGAGAACATGAGGAACCTGATTGCCAAACTGGCCCTGGCCGCTGCCGTTCTGGGCGGCGGTCTCGGCACTGCCGCCGCCGAGACGGCCAACATATGGGTGCGCGCCGACGGTTCGAATTTCATGCCGAGGATCGTCGATGCCTACAACAAGGCGCACACCAACCAGGTCAAGCTCGATATCATCCCCAATGCCGAGATCATCCCCAAATACGGTGCCGCGGCCGCCGGCGGCACAGCGCCCGACGCGCTGTCGCTCGACCTGATCTACACGCCCTCCTTCGCCGCAGCCGGCCAATTGGAGGACATCACCGACTGGGCAAAGTCCCTGCCCTATTTTGCCAGCCTGTCGCCGGCGCATGTGAAGACCGGCACCTACAAAGACCACATTTACGGCCTGCCCTTCTCCGCCGACGCCTCGGTGCTGATCTGGAACAAGAAGCTGTTCAAGCAGGCCGGCCTCGATCCCGAAAAAGGTCCGGCCAACTGGGCCGAGATCGCGGCCGATGCCGAGAAGGTCAACGCGCTCGGCGGCAACATCAAGGGCTTCTACTTCTCCGGCAATTGCGGCGGCTGCAACATCTTCACCTTCACGCCCCTGATCTGGGCGTCTGGTGGCGACATCCTGAGCGAAGACGGCTCGAAGGCGACGCTGGACAGCCCGCAGCTGCGCGGCGCCATCGATCTCTACCGCTCGATGGTCAAGAAGGATCTGGTACCGGCAGGCGCACAGACCGACACCGGCGCCAATTTCTTTGCCGCCTTCGCCGCCGGCAATATCGGCATCTCGCCGTCCGGCGCCTTTGCCATCGGCGCGCTCAACACCCAGTATCCCGACATCGATTACGGCGTCACCTTCCTGCCGGGCAAGGACAGCGGCTGGTCGTCCTTTGCGGGCGGCGACAATTTCGTCGTCACCAAGGGCACCACGAAACTGCCCGTGGTGAAGGAGTTCCTCGACTTCGCCTATTCGCTCGAGGGCCAGACCATCCTTGCCAAATACGGAAGCCTGCCGGTGCGCGGCGACATCGCCAAGGACGCGTTGAAGGATCTCGATCCGCGCTACCAGATCGCCGCCGAAGCCATGGCCAAGGGCAAGACGCCCTATTCGGTGGTGTTCAACGACCTGATCAACTCCGCCAACGGCCCGTGGACGCAGATGATCAACGAGGTCTTCTTCGGCGACGATGTCGATGGCGCGATAGCCAATGCGCAGGAAACGATGCAGTCGATCATCGACCAGGCGCCGCAGAAGTAGCGGACGCCTGCCGGCCGCCCGCCTGTCTCCCTGGGCGGGTGGCCGGATACCGCATCGCCAACGGCAGGGCTATCGCGTTGAGAAAAGACCCCCTCATCCGGCCGCTTCGCGGCCACCTTCTCCCCGCTGGGGAGAAGAGGCTGGCACCATCCCCGGCAACCTCCTCTCCCCTCAGGGAGAGGTCGGATTGCCCCGAATTGCTCTCTTCAATTG
>NZ_RZPF01000427.1:0-5720 GCF_004022735.1 Mesorhizobium sp. M7A.F.Ca.AU.001.01.1.1 | reverse complement strand
GCTCAGACGGGTCGCCTTCGCTTGATGGAGTGGGGCAGCTCGTTTGCTGGCGCTGATATAGGCTTGTGTAAGCAGAAACTAAATCGCAAAAGCGAACCGCTTGATATGAAATGCGACATCGATTGCGACAGATTTGGGCAAGGTGCTCAAAATTTACGATCATTTACAAGACATTAAGTGAAAACAGGAGCTGCTATGCGGCTTTCTCATATGCGTCATGCGTTGGCGACATGGCTCCAAAACTCATTTGTATACAAATAAAATAAAGAAGGCCTGCCGGGCGGTTCGCGCGGCAGGCCTTCAGCACATAGTACACACGATCTACTTTGCTCCAGCCCAGGATCCGATGCCATTGCGAGTACCGGTCTTGGTGTCGGAAGCCTCAGGCCAGCCGATATCCTTCTGCAGTTCGATCGGCAAGGAACGGATGGCGCGCTCGGTCTGGTAGCGGGCGCGTGCCGCGCTGAATTCGGTCGCGATGCGACCAAGAGACGACAGGATAGACATTTCTTTCTCCTTTGGTGGCTGGCGGGTGCCAGACAGCGCGTTGGTTACGTCGGGTTTGTTTCAACTTCATTTCGTGTCGAATGCAGGTCTGTGTCGGGGTCGTTTCATGGCTGCTTGTGGCAGCTGCCTCATTCGATGGAGTTGACTATCCTCCCAATCTGATGTTCAATCAAACGAAATGGAGTGATGTTTTGTATCAGAAAAATTGAAGGTCGGTTGCCATGAACGCCCCGCTCAATCATCCGCTGCCACTGCTCGATCTCGACGTTTTGCGCACTTTCGTGGCGATTGCCGAGACCGGCAGCTTCACCACCGCCGCCAATGCCGTCTTTCGCACGCCTTCGGCCGTCTCCATGCAGATCAAGAAGCTGGAGGACATTCTCGGCCGCTCCGTGTTCGCGCGCGACGCCCGCTCGGTGTCGCTGACCACGGACGGCGAGATGCTGCTCGGCTATGCCCGCCGGCTGCTGTCGATCAACCGCGAGGTGGTGTCGAAGTTCATCATTCCCGAGATTGTCGGTGTCGTGCGGCTTGGTTCGCCGGACGATTACGGCGAGCGCGTGCTGCCGCATGTGCTGAAGCGTTTCGCGCAGTCGCATCCGTCGATCGCCGTCGACGTCACCATCGACCAGAGCAGCAATCTGCGCCGGCGCATGGACGACCGGGCGCTCGACATCACGCTGCTGACCAATTCCTACAAGACCAGCGCGCTCGGCGCCGAGGTGCTGCTGACCGAGCCGATCGTCTGGGCTGGCGCCAAGGGCGGCTGCGCGCATCTGCGCGAGCCGCTGCCGGTGTCGCTTTGGGAAGAGGGCTGCGCCTGGCGCGCCGGAGCGCTCGATGCGCTTGGCCGCGAGGGCCGCAACTACCGCATCGCCTATATGAGCGCGCACACGGCCGGCCAGCGCGCCGCGATCATGTCCGATCTCGCCGTGGCGCCGCTGCCGAAGTCGTTTCTCGGCAACGACATGGTCGAACTCTGCCCGAAGGACGGCATGCCCGACATCGGCACCTACAATCTGGCGATGGTGGTGGCGCCGGACGCCAGCGCGCCGGTCAAGGCCGTCGCCGACCACATCCGCGCGACCTTCGAAGTGTTCCGGGAAACCGGCAAGTTCTGACCGGCTGGTAAGGACGACAATATAGAGCTACTCCGCCGCTTCGGCGGGGCGCTGTTCAGGCCTTAGTCTCGTGTCTTGCACGATCCGGCTCTCCCCGAGAAATTCGACGATGCGCTCGCGGGCGCGCCGGGCCTCCGGCATGTCGATCAGCGGCCAGACGTGGAACATGCCTTCCTCATAGACAAGATCGATTTCAACGCCGGCGGCGCGGGCTTTTTCCGCGAAGATCAGATTGTCGGGCGTCAAAAGATCGCGCGAGCCAGTCAAAAGCAGTGTTCTTGGCAGCACTGACAGATCTCCATAGACCGGGCTGATATGCCAGTCGCTGGGATCGATGCCGGCACTGTACAGACGAATCGCCTCTCGTCCGCCAGCTATGCCCAGCCAAGGGTCGTTGCGTTCCGCCTCGAACACTGCGGGATTGGTGAGCGACACGTCGAGACCCGGCGAAATGAGCACATGTCGTGACGGCAGGGACAGTCCTTCTTCGGCGGCCATCATGGTCAGCACCACAGCCATGTTGCCGCCGGCGGAATCGCCCATGAAGACGATGTCCTCGGCCTCCGTCTCGGCGAGCATCTGCCGGTAAACATCGCCAACCATCCCGAACATGGCGTGGAAATCATGTTCGGGGGCAATTGGATAGATCGGCACCGTGATTGCGTAGCCCAACCGATCCGCCATGTCGGCAATCAGGTGCCAATGATAGGGCGTGATTTCAAAGACATAGGCGCCGCCGTGCAAGTAGAGAATCCGCTTCTGTTCGCCGGACTTGGGTGGGATTTCGTATACGGGGAAGCCACCGACCGTATGCATCTCGATATCGAGACGCTGGTGTAGCGAGGCGGGCGGCCGGTGGTTCTCGGTCTTGCGCGCGGCCGCGATCCAGCGCTGCAGATTTTCCGGACTGGCAAATGCCTGCTTACGGCTGTGCCGCAAGACAAAAGACACGACATGGCTTTTCAAACTTGGCATGCGGATACACGAACTTCGGCCAAAGCCGACTAAGAGAACCCCCTAAATCGAAAGATTGTGCCGTGGCTGAAAATGTCAAGATTTGCGCCCGCGTCTACACGGCGGTTTGATCCGCGCCGCAGTGGTCAGCGACGCGGTAAAAGTGCGGCTCGCAGCCGGTTGCTGGTGGTCGCCGGGGACATGCGAGGTTCCCGGCGCATGCCGAGCAATTTGCATTTCTCGGCGAAGGTCATCAGCGCGCGGCGCTCCAGATAGCGTTGCTGAGGGATGCCCTTTCACTGGATCGCGGCGACACCGGCCAGCCGATGTCCTTCTGGATTTCGGGCGGCAGGCTGTTCAGCAGGCGCCGCGCCTTGCTGCGGTCATGGGCTTGTCTGATGGCGGTGCCATAGCGGCTCAGGCTTTCGAGCATTGACATCGTTGTCTCCCCTGGAGCGTTGCGGCGGCTGAAAGATATTTCCTGCCTGCCGTTCGATGCCGGTTGAATGCGCCTGCCATGTATCTGGCGAATTTCACGAAAACAGCGTTTTGGTTTCCGGATCAGACGATCCGGAAACATTTGCATGCAAATGAGTTTCGAAAGGTGTTGGCGGGGGCGGGCCGCTTATTCCCGTCCACGCCTCCGCCCCTCGTGGCCTTCGCGCGAACGCCGGCGCGGAGCGGCGTCGCCGGCAACGCCATCCTCGCTGACCGTCTTGCGCGGCGGCAGTTTCACCGCTGCCGACAGTTTCGGGAACGGATCGACCTTGTTGGGCAGCGCCATGGCGTAGACGAAATGCTCCTGGAATTTCGGTTCCAGCGCCGTCTCGATCTTCTCGATCTTGCTGACCGTGTCCTCGATCTCGCGGCGGTAGCCGCGATTGAGCAGCGCCATGCGCGCGCCGGCACCGGCGGCGTTGCCGACCGCCGAGACCTTGTCGAGGTCGCAATCCGGGATCAGGCCCAGCACCATGGCGTATTTCGGATCGATGAAGGAGCCGAAGGCGCCGGCGAAATGGATGCGGTCGACATGCTCGGTGTTCTGCTTTTCCATCAACAGCTTGGTGCCGGCATAAAGCGCTGCCTTGGCAAGCTGGATGGCGCGCACATCGGTCTGGGTGATGGTGATCTTCGGCCCATCTTCCGTCAATGCGGCGGAGCCGTCCTTCAGCACATAGGAGAAGGTGCGGCCGTTGGCCGTAACGCGCGGCGAGCGCGCCGAAAGCCCGCCGTCGATGACGCCGTCCTCGGAAATGATGCCGGCGAGATACATCTCCGCCACCACTTCGATGATGCCGGAGCCGCAGATGCCGGTGACGCCGGTCGCCTGGACGCTTTCCAGGAAGCCCGGCTCGTCGGACCACAGTTCAGAGCCGATGACGCGGTATTTCGGTTCAAGCGTATCGGGATCGATGCGTACGCGTTCGATGGCGCCGGGCGCTGCTCGCTGGCCGCCGGAGATTTCGGCGCCCTCGAAGGCAGGGCCGGTGGGCGAGGAGGCCGCAACCACCCGCTGGCGATTGCCGAGCACGATCTCGGCATTGGTGCCGACATCGACGATCAGCATCATCTCGTCCTGGCGATGCGGGCCTTCCGACAGCGTCACCGCCGCCGCATCCGCACCGACATGCCCGGCGATGCAAGGCAGCATGTAGAGCCTGGCGCCCTGGTTAAGCTTCAGGCCGATGTCGGATGCCTTGATATGCACCGCACCTGAGACAGCCAGCGCAAAGGGCGCGCCGCCAAGCTCGGTCGGATCGATGCCGAGGAACAGATGGTGCATGATCGGATTGCCGACGAAGACGCTGTCCAGGATGTCGTTGCGCTGGACATTGCCTTCGGCGCAGACCTTGTCGACGAGACCCGAGATCGCCTCCCGCACGGCGACCGTCATGCCCTCGCGGCCGTCCGGGTTCATCATCACATAGGAGACGCGGCTCATCAGATCCTCGCCGAAGCGGATCTGCGGGTTCGAGGTGCCCGACGAGGCGGCGACGCGGCCCGACAGCAGCGACACCAGATGCATGGCGATGGTGGTCGAGCCGATATCGCAGGCCAGCCCATAGGCTTCGTTCTTGAGGCCGGGCCAAAGTGCTACGACGCGCGCTGTCTCAGAGTCGGCATCCTTGTAGATGGCGGCGGTCGCGGTCCAGTTGCCCTTGCGCAGGATGCCTTGCACCTGCGGCAGCAGATAAAAATCGAAATCGAGGCTTTTCAAACCCCAATCGTGCATCAGCGCGATCTTCAGCCGGTCGAGATCACCAAGCGGCTTGTGCATGTCGGGTTCTTCGATCTCGACATAGCACATGCGGATCGCCGCATCGCGGGCGATGACCCTGGTGTCGGCATCCTTGCGGATGGTCTGCGCGTTGATGACCGTATCCTGCGGCACGTCGATGACGAGGTCGCCGAGGATTTGCGCCGAGCAGGAGAGGCGACGCCGTTCGGGTAGGCCGCGGACGCGCTCATAGCGCTCTTCCTTGGCGCCCTTGGGCGTGATGTGGTCGTTGGACGAAATGATCTTGTGCTTGGCGAAATTGCCTTCCTGCACTTCGATCTGGCAACGCCCGCAAGTGGCGCGTCCGCCGCACACACTTTCGACATAGACGCCGAGCTGGCGCGCGGCGTCTAGCACGGGTGTTCCAACAGGAAACCGCCCGCGCTTGCCCGACGGCATGAACAGCACGAGCGGGTCGGTGATGTTTGCAGGTGAATTCACGATTGCGCGCTTATCCTCGGCCCATCCGGGCTTCACGGCCGCCACGGCGGCGACCGCCATTGCCGGCGCCGTCGCCCGGCGCATTGACTTGCGTCGGGGCGGCAACGGCCTGGCCGCCTTCGGCCGGCTTGTAATCCTTGTAGGTGCGGATCCAGTTGGTGCAGTTCTCGTCGGTGCCGTTCAGCACATTGGCGCCGCGCACGGCTTCCATTTCCTGCGGCCGCACCGGGTTCATGATGGCCGAGGTCATGCCGGCGCCGATCACCATCGGGATGAAGGCGGCGTTGATGCCGTGGCGATGCGGCAGGCCGAAAGAGATGTTGGACAGGCCGCAGGTGGTGTTGACCTTGAGTTCTTCACGCAGACGACGCAGCAGCGCGAAGACCTGGCGGCCGGCATCGCCCAGCGCGCCGATCGGC
>NZ_RZPF01000426.1:0-5724 GCF_004022735.1 Mesorhizobium sp. M7A.F.Ca.AU.001.01.1.1 | reverse complement strand
CCTGCAGGCTCGTCGCCGCGCCCATCTCACGGCAGGCCAGGCTGATCTCGGCCATCTGCTCGTCGGTTCTTCGCATCGCGGCGAACGCGGTCGCTTCCGGCTCGATGATATGGCGGAATTCCTGCACCGTCTTGAGGAACACTTCGCGGTCCGGCGACGTCGCGTACCAGGCCAGCACATCGCGATCGAGCAGGTTCCAGCGTTCCTTCGGCTCGACCCAGCTGCCGATCTTGGGACGTGAGGCCAAAAGGCTCTTGGCCATCAGCATCTTGATCGCTTCGCGCACCGCCGAGCGGCTGACGCTGAAGGTCTCCGACCATTTCGCTTCATTGGGCAGGATGGTGCCAGGCGGATAATCGCCGCGCACGATCCTGAGGCCGATTTCACTGGCCAGCGAGGCGTGGACGCTGGAGCCGGGAATACGCGCGGCGTCCGCCCGGCGAACGCCGCCCGGACGGTCCCCGGAGGCCGCTTTCCCCAACGATTTTTCCTTGTTCGGCTTCGCGTCCCGCATGGGGTCCAGAAAGTCCGTATTAAGCAGGCTGTCAAGCGCAGCAAGCGGCTTGCATCGCAAAGCTGCCCGCTGTGCACAGATCAGCCCCGATCCGCCGCTTGATTGGCATGTCGATATTCAGGTCAGGCCGAGCCGAGAATGACGGATTTCGAGAACCGGAGCGCAGCGTACTTTTGGGTACGTGAGCATCGGCCTACGCCGGCCGTAGCCTTGACTGCCACGACCACTCATAAGTGCTTCGGCCGGCGAAGGCGGAAGCGCAGAAAGCCGTCATTCGCAGGCCGGCATCACCTGAGTGTCGACATGCCTAGGCCTGCTTGACGTATTTGCGCCAGCTATGCTCCGGGCGGAAGCCCAGCACGTCACGCGCCTTGCGGTTGGAGAGCAGCGTCTCGTATTCGCCGAGTTCGGCCTTGACCGGCACGCCGGGGTAGAACCGCTTCAAGAGTTCGGCTGTCGGCAGGTCGGACGAGGTGTCGTCATTGGCCGCGTTGAACACCTGATAGCCGAGCCCGTCCTTCTCTATGGCGCGCAGCGTGATCTGGCCAAGGTCGCGCGCGTCGACATAGCTCCAGGCGATGCGCTTGCGGAAACCCGGATCGGCGAACCATTTCGGAAACAGCGAATGTTCGTGCGGCTCGATGACGTTGCCGATGCGCAGGGCATAAATGTCGGTGCCGTTGCGCTGCGCGAAGGCCCGCGCCGTCTTCTCGTTGACGACCTTGGACAAGGCATAGCTGTCCATCGGATCGACGTCATACTCCTCGTCGAGCGGGAAATATTTTGGATCGCGCGGCTCGTTGGCGAAGACCAGCCCATAGGTGGTCTCGCTGGAGGCGATGATTACCTTTCGGATACCGAGCTTAACTGCCGCCTCGATGACATTGTAGGTGCCGAGCGCATTGATGCGGAACACCTCGTTGTCGGTGGTGATCATGATGCGCGGGATGGCGGCGAAATGCACCACCGCATCGACCGGCTGCGGACGCAGCGAGGGGTCGAATTCATGCAGGCCCATATAGCTCGACAGTGCGTTGAACACCTGCCCGCTGTCGGTGATGTCGGTGATCAGCGTGCGCACCTTGGGGTTGTCGAGCGGCCTGGTGTCGATGTTGAGCACCTGGCAGCCTTGCTCGACCAGATACTGGACGACATGGCGTCCGGCCTTGCCGCTGCCGCCGGTGAACATGATCCGCTTCGTCATTTTGCTCTCCACATCCTCAGGAATTTATGTGTATTGTCAGACAATATCGCCATCCGCAACCACCCTCGCCTGCAAAACGGCAGCGCCTGACATCAATCATTGCAACAGGACTTGAAGACATGAACACGACTGCCGCGAGCGAAAAGATCGGCTTCATCGGGCTTGGCCTGATGGGCCACGGGATCGCCAAGAACATCGTCGACAAGGGCTACAGCCTGACCTTTCTCGGCCGCAAGAACCGCAAGCCGGCGGAAGACCTGCTTGGCCGCGGCGCCACCGAAGCATCGACCTCGCGCGATGTGGCGGCGGCATCGACAATCGTCTTCATCTGCGTCACCGGTTCGCGCGAGGTCGAAGCCATCATTCGCGGCCCGGGCGGCCTCAAGGAGGGTTTGAAGAAAGGTTCCGTCGTCGTCGACTGCTCGACCTCCGACCCCGTCTCGACCATTGCGCTTGCCGCTGAACTCAAGGCGCTCGGCATCGATTTTGTCGACGCACCGCTCAGCCGCACGCCGAAGGAAGCCTGGGAAGGCACACTCGACGCCATGGTCGGCGCGCCGGACACCCTCTTTGCCAGGGTGAAACCGGTAATCGAAACCTGGGCCGGCCGCATCGTCCATATCGGCGACACCGGCGATGGCCATCGCATGAAGCTGCTCAACAATTTCATCTCGCTCGGCTACGCCGCGATCTATTCCGAGGCACTGGCACTGGCTGAGAAGGTCGGCATCTCGCCGCCGCGCTTCGACAGCGTCATCCGCAATGGCCGCATGGATTGCGGCTTCTACCAGACCTTCATGCGCTGGACGCTGGAAGGTGACCGCGACGCGCACAAATTCACCATCGCCAACGCCTTCAAGGACCTGACCTATCTGGAATCGATGGCGGGTGCGGCCGGCATTGCCAACCCGCTCGGCAACGCCACCAAGAACGCCTTCGCCGGTGCCCACGCAACCGGCCCGGCCGAGCAATTCGTACCGATGCTGGCAACGCATATCGGGAAGGTGAACGGCGTCGACCTGATGCCGATGAAGGATGGCAAGAAGCAGACCATTTAACCGATTGCCCAACGCAGGCGCCGATCACCGCCTCCAGCGCCCGATCCCTTCATCGGTATCCGCAAGCAGCTTGTGCACGGCGTTGCGCGCGGCGGCCGGGCGCTGCAGGCGGATGTTCTTTTCGATCGCCTCATGCAGCTTCTGCGCCTGGCGCTGATCGGCGACCTGCTGTGTCGTGAATGCGAAAAGATGGTCGAGCGCCGACTCGATCAGCACGCCGAGCGGCACCAGAAGGTCGTTGCCGGAGGCGCGCAGGATGGCCAGATGAAAGCGCGTATCGGCGCGGATACGCTCCTGCAGGCTCAAGGCTTCGCCCATCTCGCGGCAGGCCTGGCTGATTTCCGCCATTTGCTCGTCACTGCGCCGTATGGCTGCAAAGGCCGATGCTTCCGGCTCGATGATATGACGAAACTCCTGCACGGTTCGCAGGAACGCCTCGCGGTCGGGCGCCGTCGCGTACCAGGCCAGCACGTCGCGGTCGAGCAGGTTCCAGCGCTCCTTCGGCTCGACCCAGCTGCCGATCTTGGGGCGTGAGGCCAACAGGCTTTTCGCCATCAGCATCTTGATGGCTTCGCGCACCGCCGAACGGCTGACATTGAAGATCTCGGCCCATCTGGACTCGTTGGGCAGGATGGTGCCGGGCGGATAGTCGCCACGCACGATCCGCAGGCCGATCTCGCCGGCCAGCGAGACATGGACGCTCGCTCCCGCAAAATGCGCGGCACCGGCCTTGCGCATGACAGCCGGGCCGTGGCTGGCTTGTGCCTTGGCCCGGTCGGTTCGCTTGCTTGACTTCTCGTCCGGCATCCACGTTCCAATGCGTCGACCGTCTGTCGTCCGGACTGGTCCGAACCGCACGGGCGCCGATCTCGTTGCCGAAAAATCCAGATCACGGGCGCAGCAAAGCCGGAGCCGGTTGCCCCAACCATTGCGTCCGTTCGGGAATTATCGCTTCCGTCCAGGAATGACGGGGCGCCCGCAGCCGGGCGCCCCGAAATCGAGAACCTACTTCTGGATGCAGGTGTCGACCGTATCCTTGGTGCACTCGTCGAGGCCGGTGAACACCGGATCGGCGACCGCCTTGCCTTCGATCAGGTCGATCATCACCGACGGTGCCTTGTAGCCCATTTCGAACGGCCGCTGGCCGACCAGAGCCGTTACAAGGCCGTCACGAGCGATCGCAATCTCGTCGCCGATCGTGTCGGCAGCGCCGATGACGAAGTCGTTGCTGGCGATCCGGTCCTTGAGCGGTCCGAACAGATCGCGATAGGGCTGCGGCGCGCCGAACAGCGGCCAACCGCCCATGATGCCGAAGGCGTCCAGCTTGGGGTTGGCGGCGAGGATGTCGGTCATCGCCTGCACGCCCTTGGCGCCATCGTCGTTGGTGAACACCGGGCAGCCGGCGACTTCGGTCCAGCCACCTTCACCGGCAAGTGCGGCGAGGCCCTCCTTGCCCGACAGTGCGTCACGCATGCCTTGCGCACGGCGCAGGATGTTGTCGGCTGCCGGGTTGCCTTCGATGGTGCAGATCGTGCCACCATTCGGCTTGCCCTTCTTGATGTACTCGCCGATCTTCTTGCCCATCAGGTAATTGTCGGTACCGAGATAGGTCTTGCGAAGACCTGCGTCTTCCTTGCTGAGATCGGCATCGACCGTCATGATCGGGATCGACGGATTGGCACTCTTGATCGTCTGCGCGATCAGCGGCGCGTTGGACGGCGAGATCGCCATCGCCACCGTGTCGGCCTTGCTCAGCATGTCCTGGACGATCTGCGCCTCGCCGGCCTCGTCCGAAGTCGACGCCGGACCGGTGTAGAAGCATTCATATTCCGAGCTGGCGTTTTCCTTGTTCCATTTCTCGCAGCCCTGGTGGATGGCCTCGAAGAACGGATTGTCGAGACCTTTCACGACAATGACGAGCTGTTTCTTGGCCAAAGCCGGCCCGGCACCCAACGCCATGGCGGCGACGGCGGCGAGCAAAAGTGTTTTCCTCATGTCAGTCCTCCCTTGAAACAAACGGACACGGCGTGCCCGCCATACAGATCGACCGGATGCGTGATGACCGAGGGTCGTTTCGCGAGCGCTCGTGTCGCCAGGACAGATCGATAAGCATTTCCAGATTCGGCTTCAGATCAGCTCACACACAGGTGCCGCCGGATCCTGGACCGTCAAACCTCCGCCAATTCCGGCCGGCGACCGCCAGCGGGGATCGGCATAATCTCCTCCGACGCTTAGCTAATATCGGCTTGGCGCCAACGTCAATGCTATTTGTCCTACAAAACGGATTTTTAAAATAGTCCTGGCCCAATTCGTCCGACAATTGATTGACGTGCGCCGGCTTTTGCGTAAAAGAACGCTAACGCCGTCTTCGGGAGGAGCCGGGGAGAGCGAGGCCAAAGCAGCGTCGGCATCCACGCCGGTAACAGCTGCAGGTCGCAAAGCACGGGGAGGCAAAGGCTGGTGGCGGTTCTCGAACTCACCAACATCTCAAGGCATTTCGGCGCCATCCAGGCCGTCAACGACGTTTCGCTGTCGATCGAGCCCGGACAGGTGGTCGGCCTGATGGGCGACAACGGCGCCGGCAAGTCGACGCTGGTCAAGATGATCGCTGGCAATTTCCGCCCGAGCCATGGCACCATGCACATGGACGGCAAGGAATTGATCCTGCACAAGCCGGCGGAAGCCCGCCAGCACGGCATCGAGATCGTCCACCAGGACCTTGCGCTCTGCAACAATCTGACTGCCGCCGCCAATGTCTATCTCGGCCGTGAGTTGCGGCGCGGCGTCGGGCCGTTCCGGATCCTCGACTATGCCTCGATGTACAAGCGTGCCGGCCAGCTCTTCGCCGAATTGAAGTCCGAGACCCGTCCGCGCGACCTCGTCAAGCAGATGTCGGGCGGCCAGCGCCAGGCGGTGGCCGCCCGACATCTGCTTGACGAGGTCGCGCG
>NZ_RZPF01000425.1:0-5731 GCF_004022735.1 Mesorhizobium sp. M7A.F.Ca.AU.001.01.1.1 | reverse complement strand
GCCTTGGTGGCGCCCGGCATCGTGCTCAACAAGGACGGCAGCTTTCAGCGGACGTTGCGGTTCCGCGGCCCGGATCTCGAAAGTGCGACGGAGGCTGAACTCGTCGGCATTTGCGCCCGGGCGAACAATGCTCTCAGACGCCTTGGCTCTGGCTGGGCATTGTTCTTTGAGGCCGAGCGCACAGAAGCGCTGGGCTATCCGAACTCGCATTTTCCTGACGCCGCGTCGTGGCTGGTCGACGAAGAACGCCGCGCTGCTTTCGAGGGGAAGGTAGCGCACTACGAGAGCCGCTATCATCTGACCTTGGTGTTTATGCCACCGCCGGACGCCCAGGCGCGCGCAGAAAGCACGCTCGTCGACTCTCATTATTCCCGAGGAGAAAGAGACTGGCGCCAGGATCTGGCGAGGTTCCGTGACGAGACCAACCGCGTGCTCGATCTCTTCTCGGGTTTCATGTCCGAAGTACGCGTCCTCGATGATGCTCAGACGTTGACCTACCTCCACGGCACGATTTCGCCTCGTCGCCATCCTATCATGGCCCCGGAAACGCCGATATATCTGGATGCAATCCTGGTCGATGCGCCGCTTACCGGTGGCCTGGAGCCGATGCTGGGTGAGCAGCATCTTCGCACACTGACCATCCTCGGCTTTCCGAACCTCACCCGGCCCGGAATCCTCGATACCCTCAATCATCAGGATTTCGCCTATCGCTGGATGACGCGCTTCATTCCGCTCGAGAAAACGGAAGCCACGAAGACGCTGACGCGATTGCGCCGGCAGTGGTTTGCCAAGCGCAAATCGATCGTGGCAATCCTACGCGAGGTCATTACCAACGAGCCGGTCCCGCTTGTCGATAGCGATGCCGACAACAAGGCGCTCGATGCCGACGAAGCCCTTCAGGCATTGGGCGGTGATCATGTGAGTTTCGGCTATCTCACCACCACCGTGACGGTGTGGGGCGAGGATCGCCAAGCCGCTGCAGAGAAGCTTCGCGCGGTCGAGCGCATCATCAATGGGCTCGGCTTCACCACGATCCGAGAAGGCGTCAATGCGGTCGAGGCTTGGCTCGGCTCATTGCCTGGCCATGTCTACGCTAACGTTCGCCAACCGCTCGTTCATACATTGAACCTTGCCCATCTCATGCCGCTGTCGTCGGTTTGGGCCGGTCCTGCGACAAACGAGCATCTCGCGAAAGTCACCCAAACCGAAGCGCCACCGCTTTTCGTTGCCGAGACCAGTGGGTCGACACCGTTTCGGCTTTCCACCCACGTCGAAGATGTCGGCCACATGCTGGTTGTTGGTCCGACCGGCGCCGGCAAGTCGGTTCTGCTTGCTCTGATTGCTCTGCAGTTCAGGCGCTACGCCGGCGCCCAGGTTTATGTCTTCGACAAAGGCAATTCGGCCCGTGCTGCAACACTTGCCATGGGTGGAGAACACCACGCGCTAGGAGCGGACGGTTCCCTTGCCTTTCAGCCACTGCGCAGCATCAACGACCAGGCTAGCCGAAGCTGGGCGGCCGAATGGATCGCCAGCCTTGTTGCCCACGAGAACGTCACCGTCACGCCGGAGGTGAAGGAGGCTATTTGGTCAGCGCTGGCCAGCCTTGCCACCGCGCCGGCGCAGGAACGCACACTGACCGGTCTTTCGGTCCTGCTTCAATCCAATGCGCTGAAGACCGCATTGATGCCCTACACGCTCGACGGTCCCTTCGGCCGCCTGCTCGATGCCGATCATGATGGGCTGGCCTTGTCGGATGTGCAGTGTTTCGAGACCGAGGAGTTAATGCACAGCCAAAGCGCTTTGCTGCCGGTGCTTACCTATCTGTTCCAGCGACTTGAGGAACGGTTCGACGGACGGCCCACGCTGATCATGCTCGACGAGGCGTGGGTCTATCTCGACAATCCGCTGTTCGCCGCCCGCATCCGCGAATGGCTGAAGGTGCTGCGAAAGAAGAACGTGTCGGTTGTCTTCGCTACGCAGTCGCTGGCTGATATCGCGGGCTCTGGCATAGCGCCGGCAATCATCGAAAGCTGCCCGCAGCGCATTTTCCTTCCCAATGATCGTGCCGTGGAACCCCAGGCGCGCACAGCCTACGAGCGCTTCGGTTTAAGCGAGCGGCAGATCGAATTGATCGCCCGCGCCACGCCGAAGCGTCAGTATTATCTGCAATCGCGCCGCGGCAACCGTCTGTTCGAGCTCGAGCTTGGCCCCATCGCTCTTGCGCTTTGCGGTGCTTCCGATCCGGCCACGCAGACTCTGATCGACAGGATCATGTCCGAAGACGGGCAAGGCAGCTTTGCCTCGCAGTTCCTGATCGCGCGCGGCCTCGATTGGGCCGGCGAACTTCTCAAGCAATTCCCTCAACCAGACAAGGAGCAATTCTCATGATGCGGCGACGCCTTCTCTCCGGCCTGATCACCGTTTCCCTGATCGCCAAGCCTATGGCCGACTATGTGCAGCCCGCCTACGCCCTTATCGTGTTCGATCCGTCCAATTATGCGCAGAACGTGCTGACGGCCGCGCGCGCATTGGAGCAGATCAACAACCAGATCCAGTCGCTGCAGAATCAGGCGACCATGCTGCAGAACATGGCGCGCAATCTTCAGCGTCTGGATTTCTCTTCCGTTGGCCAACTCACCGGTTCGCTCCATCGCATCGACGGCTTGATGGACCAGGCGAGTGGCCTCAGCTTTGATCTGGGCAAGCTTCAAGACCAGTGGCGCAGCCAATATCCGGAAAGCTACGACGCCACGATCAAAGTCAGCGATGTGGCGAGTGCTGCGCGGGAGCGTTGGCAAACCGCCATGCAGGCGTTCCGCCAGACCATGGGTGTCCAGTCGCAAATCGTCGAGAACGTCCGCGCCGACGGCGATCTGCTCGCCGATCTCGTCAACCGCAGCCAAGGGGCGGCCGGTGCGCTTCAGGCAAGCCAGGCCACCAACCAGCTGATGGCGCTTTCGACAAAACAGCAGATGCAGATCCAGACGCTGCTCGCAACGCAGTTTCGAGCTGAGGCCGAGGATGCCGCCCGCAAGGCCCAGTCAGACGAAGCCGCCCGCGAGATGACGAAGCGATTCTTGGGTACCGGCTCGGCTTATCCCGGCAATTAATCACGAGTTCATCACGACGAGAAAGGCAGCGGCATGAACGACCTTGGCGTCATCGATCGCTTCATGGAGACCTTCATCCGCTACATCGACAGCGGGTTCGGTCTGCTATCGGGCGACCTCGCCTTCCTCACTACCATTCTGATCGGCATTGACATCACACTTGCCGGCCTGGCGTGGGCGCTCGGCGACGAAACCAGCGTTCTCGGCCGGCTTGTCCGCAAGGTGCTCTATGTTGGCGTCTTCGCCTTCATTCTGAACAATTTCAAGAACCTCGCCGATATCGTTTATCGTTCTTTTGCCGGTCTCGGGATTAAGGCGTCGGCCGGCAATCTGTCGGCAGACAATCTCTTGCGCCCGGGCCGCATTGCCGCGACCGGTTTCGAAGGTGCTTGGCCAATGCTTGACCAAGCCAGTCAGCTCCTGGGCTTCCCGGAAATCTTCGGCAACGCACTGACCATCTTCGTGCTGCTGATGGCCTGGTTCCTGGTCATCATCGCCTTCTTCATCCTTTCCATCCAGCTTTTCATCACCATCCTTGAGTTCAAGCTCACCACGCTGGCAGGTTTTGTTTTGGTTCCATTCGCACTTTGGAACCGTTCAGCGTTCCTGGCCGAACGCGTGCTCGGCCATGTTATCTCGTCAGGCATCAAGGTGATGGTGCTCGCCGTCATTGTCGGTATCGGCTCCACGCTCTTCGGGGAGTTCGCTTCCGCATTGCAAGGCAAGGAGCCGGATCTTGCCGGTGCCATGTCCCAGGTACTGGGCGCACTGGCATTGCTTGGCCTTGGCATTTTTGGGCCGGGGATCGCGTCGGGTCTTGTCTCAGGCGCACCGCAGCTTGGGGCGGGCGCCGCCCTCGGCACGACCGCGGCGGCAGCGGGTGTATCACTCGTTGCTGGAGGCACAGCATTTGCTGGCGCGCGTATGGCAACCAGCGGCGGTGTCGCCGCCATCCGAGCCGGCACAACAATGGGATCGGCTGCTTCCACGTCATGGCAGATCGGGCGCGCAACCTCGCCCGACGCTGGCCTCTCCGGTGTGGCTGCTGGAATGCATGGTGTAACCAGTGCAGCTGGCGGCGCCGCTATACGCATAGCGCGATCCGCCACTGCAAGTGTTGGGCGCAACGCCGATGCCGGGCGCGATGCCGCGTGGACCGCGACCGGCGGCACGCCGACAGCGCCAATGACCGAACGCTCTGCCGGTTCGGCCACTGTTTCGGCGCCGACGTGGGCAAGGCGCCTACGTTCTGAACAGACCGCCCGTGCAAATCGCCACGCTGCCATGCAAGCTGTCCGAGACGGAGACCGGCCGGGAGGCAGCGCCACCCCCTCTCTCAACGACAAGGATGACTAGATGCTCTTCAAGCGACCCGTGCACCGTTACGGCAAAACACCCGAACCGGTCACGCCGTATCAAAAAGCCGCCCAGCTGTGGGACGAGCGCATCGGCTCATCTCGACTGCAGGCCAGGAACTGGCGGATCATGGCCCTTGGCTGCCTGGCCTTGGCGACCGGGCTTTCCGGCGGACTCGTATGGCAGTCGATGCAAAGCCGTGTCGTGCCTTATGTCGTCGAGGTCGATGGCTTCGGCGAGACGCGCGCCGTCGCGCCGGCGATCCGGAATTATGAGCCCTCGGATGCTCAGATCGCCTGGCATCTCGGCCGCTTCATCCAGAATGTCCGTTCCGTTTCCACCGATCCGGTTTTGGTACGGCAGAACTGGTTGGCAGCGTACGACTTTGCTAGCGATCGCGCAGCGCTCTTCCTCAACGAATACGCCAAGGCGAACGACCCCTTCGGTCAGATCGGAACGCGCAGTGTTTCGGTACAGGTCACCAGCGTGGTCAGAGCCTCCGAAAGTTCATTCCAGGTCAAATGGACCGAGCAGGTGTTTGAGCGCGGAAGCCTTGCCAGCACGATGCGCTGGACTGCGATCCTCACGATCGTGATTCGCTCGCCAAGCAATACGGATCAGCTGCGCAAGAATCCGCTCGGCGTCTTCATCAATGCCATTGACTGGTCACGCGAGCTCGACAGCGCCGTCCCAACCCCCCTTTCTCCGACGGAGTCCACCAATGAAAGGTAAAATGTCACCGATTCGTGCCGTGCTGATCCTATCGGTGTCGGCAGCGGTCGTTTCCGCTTGTGCATCGAAGAAGGTGCCGCCGCCTGAGATTTCCTATGACGCTGCCGACTTCAAACCGGCCGCGATCGAAAAGGCGCCGGAGAGGCCGATTAGAATTGTCGAGGTGCCAAAACCACTGCCGCTGCCTGGCCAAATGCAGCCCGAGCCCGGCAAGGCCGAGGACAAGCGCCCCCCTGAAGAACGCGTCGCTGATGCCAACAAAGCCGCGACCCAGCAACCCACCAAGTACGGGTATGTTAATGCCGTGCAAGTCTACCCCTTCACCGATGGCGCGCTTTATCAACTCTATGCCGCGCCGGAGCGCGTGACCGACATCGCTCTGCAGCCGGGCGAGAAACTAACCGCCGTGTCGGCTGGCGACACCGTGCGCTGGGTCATTGGCGATACCGCAAGCGGCACCGGTGACAATCAGCGCACCCATGTTCTGGTAAAACCCTTCGCGCCGGGTCTTGCCACCAATGTCGTCATTACGA
>NZ_RZPF01000424.1:0-5737 GCF_004022735.1 Mesorhizobium sp. M7A.F.Ca.AU.001.01.1.1 | reverse complement strand
CCACATCCCGGCGGTCGACACGCCGCGGAAAATCTACGGCATCCGCAGCGCCGGCAGCCCGGATGCGGTGCTGGCCGAGGTCGAATCGGGGGCCGCCGCTCTTGCCGGGACCGGCGAGCCGGCGCCGAAATGGTTTCGTGGCGCAACCGCCGAATACAGCCCGTCGGCAATCGCCATGATCCGCAAGCTTGGCTTCAAGGTCGCGGGATTCTCGATAAACGGCGACGGCGGCTCCTTGCTCGGCGCCAAGGAAACCGCGCGGCGCATCGCGGCGGCCAAGGACGGCGACGTCATTATCTCGCATATCAACCAGCCGACCCATGCGGCAGGCGAAGGCGTGGTGCAGGGGCTGCTGGCGCTCAAGGCCAAGGGCTTGACCTTTGTGCGGCTCGACGATGCCGAGGGCATCGGCAATAACGGCACCACGGAGTGAGTGGCCAGCCGAGCGTATCCCGCTTCGGCGTTGGCTCAGTCCGGTTTGGCTTCGATCGTGACCTTGCTGGCGTAGAATGCGCCGTGGTTGCCGATTTCAGCCATCTCGTCGAAAGGCCGTTCATAGGCCCACATGGCGTTCTGGCCGGTCTCGCCGGCAGGCAGCACGCTCCAATAGCTTGCATCGCCCTTGTAGGGGCAATGGGTCGAGTGGTCGGTGCGGCCAAGCTTGCCGAAATCGATGTCGGCGAACGGAATGTAGAAGGCCGCCGGATAGGGAGCTTCGGTCAGCACCTTGGCCTTCGCTGTTGAAGCGATGACCACGTCTCCGGCGCGCACGGTAACGGTGCCGGCATAGGGCTCGATGGTGATGATTTTGTCCGGGTTGCGTTGGAAACCGGGTGCGGGGTTGGCGATCTGATCCATGCGGCGGCTCTCCTTGCGTCGACTTTGAGATGTGTCGCGCAAACGCATTGTTCAAGGCCTGCCGTCGCCATGCAACACGCAAACACCTGCCCAGGCCGGCACTGCCGGATCGCGCCTCCGAATATCCTCGATACTTGTCGTCAGCTGTCAGGCAGCGGCCTTGAACACGTCCATGAGACCCGCATAGGCGGCAGCAATACCGGCGACCGGGTTGCTGCTTCTCGATACGGTCTCGACCTTCAGGGAACCACCGCCGGTCGGCAAGGTGAGCAGCAGGAACTGGCGGTTTCCGCCATCGCCGACTGACGCGGCTGCGACGTGCTGGTCCTCGCCCTGGTTCTGGACGCACATCTTGAACAGCAACGTGCCGCCGACCGCTTCCAGCGCGCCGCCGACAACTTCAACAAATTCATCTTCGGAAACAGTCTTTGTGTCCGGCACCAGATCGGCCAGACTTTCGGCAAGCGTACTCTCGAGAGCCTTGTCGTCGAGCTGCGCGTCCATGCGAACCTCTTTCAGTCGCCAATCGCACCCCTTTGCCCGTTAACGAAGCTTAACGCCGACGATGGCCGGATTGTGGCGGTTGTTCCCAATGCAGTGCTCGGCCGTATTGGCGGCTGGACAATCCGTCGGTTCGCTCCACAATGGGACAAAAAGCACAACGCAAAAGCGTGAGGGAGGACCGAATGCTGGGACTGATGCAGGAATGGCCGCTGCTTTGCCATAAGCTCATCGACAATGCCGAGCGGCAGCATGGCATGCGCGAGATCGTGTCACGCTCGATCGAAGGGCCGATCGTGCGCACCACCTACGCCGACATCCATCGTCGCGCCCTGAAGGTCGCCCAGCGGCTGGAGCGCGACGGCTATGGGTTGGGCGACCGCATCGCGACGCTGGCCTGGAACACCGCCCGCCACATCGAGGCCTGGTACGGCATCATGGGCATCGGCGCCATCTACCACACGCTCAATCCGCGGCTGTTTCCCGAGCAGATCGTCTGGATCATGAACCATGCCGAGGACAAGGCAGTCTTCGTCGACCTGACTTTCGTGCCGCTGCTCGAGAAGATCGCCGGCGCCGTCAAGTCGCTGAAACAGGTGATCGTGCTGACCGACAAGGCACACATGCCGCAGACGACGTTGCCCAATGTGGTCGCCTATGAAGAGTGGCTTGACGAGGCGGATGGCGACTTCGCCTGGAAGACCTTCGACGAAAGCACCGCCGCAGGCATGTGTTACACCTCCGGGACCACGGGCGATCCCAAGGGCGTCGTCTACAGCCACCGTTCGAACGTGCTGCACGCCATGATCGCCGCCATGCCCGACGCCATGGGGTTGTCGTCGCGCGACACGATCCTGCCTGTCGTGCCGATGTTTCACGCCAATGCCTGGGGCCTTGGCCAGAGCGGGCCGATGATCGGCGCCAAGCTGGTCATGCCCGGCTGCAAGATGGACGGCGCCTCGATCTATGAACTGCTCGATACCGAGAAGGTGACCTTCAGTGCGGCCGTGCCGACCGTCTGGATGATGCTGCTGCAGCATCTGGAGGAGACCGGCAAGAAGCTTCCCTATCTCAATAAGGTCGTCATCGGCGGCTCGTCCTGCCCGCGCGCGATCATGACGAAGTTTCAGCAGAACTACGATGTCCAGGTCATCCATGCCTGGGGCATGACCGAAATGTCGCCGCTCGGCACGCTGTGCACCCTGAAGCCGGACTATGCTGGTCTTGAGGGCGAAGCCCGGCTCGATGTCCAGCAGAAACAGGGCTATCCGCCGTTCGGCGTCGAAATGAAGGTGACCGACGACGACAACAATGCGCAACCCTGGGACGGCAAGACATTTGGCCGCCTGAAAGTGCGTGGGCCGGCCGTTGCCCGTGCCTATTATGGCGGCGCCGGCGTGGAGCAGTTCGACGGGGACGGCTGGTTCGATACCGGCGACGTCGCCCACATCGACGCGGGCGGCTATATGCAGATCACCGATCGTGCCAAGGACGTCATCAAGTCCGGCGGCGAATGGATTTCGACCATCGACCTCGAGAACCTGGCTGTCGGTCACCCCGATGTCGCCGAGGCGGCAGCCATCGGCGTCCACCATTCGAAATGGGGCGAACGGCCGCTGCTGGTCGTCGTCCGCAAACCGGGCAAGGAACCGAGCAAGGCTGATATTCTCGACTTCATGGACGGCAAGGTGGCCAAATGGTGGATGCCGGACGATGTCGCCTTCGTCGGTGAAATTCCGCACACCGCCACCGGCAAGATCCAGAAGATCACCTTGCGCCAGCAGTTCAAGGATTATCGCCTGCCGACGGATTGACGCGATGTCGCATGTTTCGGCTTCATGGCATCGCAAAAAGGTTCTAAGTCTCCGTTCGGGTTGGGGTGGTGCGGCAATCGATGGCAAGTATTCCTGAACGGCAAACGTCGAGGGCGGCCGGATGGTCGCGGCGCACGGCCGCTTTTTCGTTGGTGCTGCTGCTGACGGTCTTTGTCGGCCATCGCTTCGATCTCGTCGAAACACCTGTCTTTCTGTGGGTGCTCGGCATTGTCGCGCTGCTGGCGGCGATGGCGCTGTTGTTTGCCGGGTTTGCCTTTTCGCGGCTCTGGAATTTCGGCGACCGCGGCGGTCGCGACCTGACGGTCGGCGCGCTGCTGGCGCTGCTGGTGCTCGCACCCTACGGCGTCGCCGCCTACTGGGCGACGATCTATCCGCCGCTCAGGGACATCTCGACGGATTTCGACGAACCGCCGGCGCTCGACGTGAGCGACCGCAAGAAGGATATGAACGTGCTTGCGCCGTCGACGCCTGGGGAACAGCGGCTGCAGACCGATAGCTATCCGCTGGTCAGCGCACGCAGCTACGACCTGCCGTTCGAGACTGTCGTCAATGCCGTCGAAACCGTACTCGACCGGCGCGACTGGGATCTATCGGAACCCTATCCTGATCTCGCCGGGCAAAGCGAGGTGACCATCACCGCCGTCGCCAAGGGCTTCGTGATCGGCCTTCCCGCCGATGTGGCGATCCGCGTGACGGACGATGGCGATACGGTCATCGTCGACATGCGGTCGGCGTCCCGCTACGGTCGCTACGACCTTGGCGACAATGCCGCGCGTATTGTCGATTTCCTTGCCGAGCTCGACCAGGAAGTCGCCGGTCAGGTTGGCGCCGCGCCGGCCGAGTGAGGCACGGGCACTTGGCAGTGGGCTGCGTTGCCTATCCGGCCGGCGTGAAAATGCCGTCGATGGCCGGTGCGGCATCGGTCACAACCAGACCGCGCGCCGTCAGATCCTCGAGATGGGCAAGCACCGACAATCCGGCGGCGCCATGCAGCCGCGGATCGGTATCCCTGTAGATCGCCCTGACCATGTCGGGAATCGTCCGGTCGCCTTCTCTGACCCGCTCCAGGATGGCTCGCTCGCGCATCTTGCGGTGCGTCTTCAGCCCGCGCATGAAAGCGCGCGGTGCCGTCACCGGCCCGCCATGTCCGGGCAGCAGCAAGCGGTCCTCGCGGTCGATTAGACGGTCCAGCGAGGCCATGTAATCGGCCATCGCTCCATCCGGCGGGGCGACGATGGAGGTTGCCCAGGCCATGACATGATCGGCCGAAAACAGGATGCCGGTTCCTTCCAGCGCGAATGCCGCATGATTGGCGGTGTGGCCCGGGGTCAGAACCGTCCTGATCGACCAGCCGTCGCCATCGACCGCCTCGCCGTCGGAAAGGGCGATGTCGGGAACGAAAGCCATGTCTGCACTGGCGTCGAGCGCATTGGTCTCGCCGATGTGCAGGGCTCTTGCCGGCCGGTGCGGCCCCTCGGCCAGCACGATGGCGCCGGTGCGCTCTTTCAGCCGGGCCGCCAGCGGGGAGTGGTCGCGATGCGTATGGCTGACGAAGATATGGCTGACTGGCCGGCCTGCGATCACTTCGAGCAGGGTCCGCAGATGCGCCTCGTCATGCGGCCCCGGATCGATCACCGCCAGCGTATCGCGGCCAATTATGTAGCTGTTGGTGCCGTGAAAGGTGAAAGGGCTTGGATTGCGGGCCGTGATGCGCTGGACATCGGGCGCGACGCTCACCCCCTGGCCATAGAGGGGGTCGAAGCCGGTCTCGAACTTCAGTGCCATGCATCGGTGCCTTGTTTGGGGAAACGGCAAAACCGATTGCCGCATAACACGCAAGCCAATATAGGAGGATGTGAGGCCGCGAACATCTGGTAGCGGCAATCGGATTGGGGAAATACCATGGCAATTGCAACTACGATGCGTCCGCTTGTTTCTCTGGCTCTGCCGCAAAGCGGCGCGGCGCGGCTGGCAACGCAGCTTTTCCTGGCCATCGCCGGAACGCTTGTGCTGACACTGTCGGCCAAGACCAAGGTGATGCTCGGGCCGGTCGACATTTCGATGCAGACGCTGGCCGTGCTGCTGATTGCCGCCGCTTTCGGCATGCGTCTCGGCGTCGCCACCCTGCTGCTCTACATGGCCGAGGGCGCCATGGGCTTCCCCGTCTTCCAGAGCACGCCTGAAAAGGGTCTCGGCATTGCCTACATGCTCGGCTCGACCGGCGGCTATCTCGCCGGCTTCGTGGTCATGGCGGCCATTGTCGGCTGGGCGGCGGATCGCGGCTGGGACCGCCATCCGATCAAGCTTTTCAACGCCATGCTGGTTGGCGAAGTCGTCATGATGGCGATGGGCTTTGCCTGGCTGGCGCTGCTCATCGGTCCGGAAAAGTCGTGGCAGTTCGGCGTCGTGCCGTTCATCGTCGGCGACCTGATCAAGGTGGCTCTCGCGGCAAGCCTGGTGCCGGCCGTCTGGACGCTGCTCAAGCGCGGCTGAAGCCCGAGCAGACCAGCGGCTTGAGCAATCAAGCCTTGGCTGGCGTGGGG
>NZ_RZPF01000423.1:0-5748 GCF_004022735.1 Mesorhizobium sp. M7A.F.Ca.AU.001.01.1.1 | reverse complement strand
CGCCACCTGCGATCCAAGGCGCGCCATAATGGGCACGGCCAATCATCACGGCGTCGGCACCCGATTGATCGAGAATGTCGGCCGCTTCCGCCGGCGAAGAGACGTCACCATTGGCGACGACCGGGATGGACACGGCTTCCTTGACGCGGGCGATGGCGCGCCAGTCGGCCTTGCCCTGATAGAACTGGCAGCGCGTTCGGCCGTGCACGGTCACCATGCTGACACCGGCCTGCTCGGCGCGGCGCGCCAGCATCGGCGCGTTGAGCGCGCCTTCGTCCCAGCCAAGCCGCATCTTGACCGTCACTGGCACCTCGACCGCGCCGACAACGGCGTCGATCAGCGACAGTGCGTGGTCGAGATCCAGCATCAATGCCGAGCCGGCATAACCGCCGGTGACCTTCTTGGCCGGGCATCCCATGTTGATGTCGATAATGTCGGCGCCCTCGCCGGCGGCGATTCTGGCACCTTCGGCCATGTGCATCGCCTCGCGGCCTGCAAGCTGAACCATATGGACGGGCAGGCCGGAGTGGCGTATGCGCAGGTTGAAACCGGCCCTGCCCTTGGCGAGCTCGCCGCTGGCAACCATTTCGGACACGACCAAGCCCGCACCATGCGCGTGGGCACGCTGCCGGAACGGCTCGTCCGTAATGCCCGACATCGGCGCGAGGAACACGCGATTGCGGAGTTTCACGCCGCCGACGTTAAGCGGCGCGGCCAATTTGGTCAAATTAACCATGCACAAAAACCAAGCATCTTCATTCGTTGCACATTCTCTAGCCATATCGGCCGCAATGTGCAACGCGGAATGACGCCACATTAAGGCGCAATCGGAAAAATGCTGGCCTTCGGGACTGGGTGCGGCCAAAGCGCCGCGCGCCCCGTGGGACGCGCAAAGGACGCTTTGGGATTCATATTTGACGCACGATCTTTGCCGAAAACCGATTACACTTTTCGGGATCGTGCGCTAAGCCAATCTGCAATGACTGACGCAAGTGAAAATCACGTTTCGAGTGCGGATGGCAAGGTCGCGGTGGTAATCGTCGCGGCCGGCCGTGGTGCGCGCGCCGGACAGGCCAACGGACCGAAGCAATATCAACACATTGGCGGCTTTGCCGTTATCGCACACACGCTTGACATTTTTCTGGCCCACCCGCGGACCAGCGAGATCGTCGTCGCCATTCATGCCGACGACCATGAACTGTTCCGGCAGGCGGCGGGCACCAACGCCGAGCGCGTTAGCGCCGTTATCGGCGGGGCGACCAGGCAGGAATCCGTCCGGCTCGGCCTGCTTGCCCTTAGAGACCACGCGCCGGGGCAGGTTCTGATCCACGATGCCGTGCGTCCGTTTGTCGATGCGGACCTGATAGATCGCACCATCGCCGCCATCGGCGAGCGCGAGGGCGCATTGCCCGCTTTGCCCGTCGCCGACACGCTGAAGCGCGAGTCGGCCTCCGGCGTGGTTGGCGAAACCGTTTCGCGCAGCGGTCTTCACGCGGCGCAAACGCCGCAGGGCTTTCCGTTCTGGCCCATCCTTGCCGCGCACGAGAAAGCCCATCATCTGGGAAAAATGGATTTTACCGACGATGCCGCGATCGCCGAATGGGCGCATATTCCGGTCAAGATCGTTCCGGGCTCGCCGGACAATGTCAAACTCACCTGGGCACGGGATATTGCCATGGCGGACCAGCGGCTTTCCGGCGAACGTGTGCGCTTTCCCGACATCCGGACCGGCAATGGCTACGACGTCCATGCTTTCGAGCCCGGCGACCATGTTACACTGTGTGGAGTCGCCATTGCACACGACAAGAAACTGTCCGGCCATTCCGACGCCGATGTCGGTCTGCATGCTCTGACCGATGCGTTGCTGGCGACCTGCGGCGCCGGCGACATCGGTACGCATTTTCCGCCGTCCGACCCGCAGTGGAAAGGCGCTGCATCGCGGATCTTCGTCGAGCATGCGGCAGGGCTGGTGCGCGAGCGCGGCGGCCGCATCGCCAATGCCGATATCACGTTGATCTGCGAAGCGCCGCGCGTCGGCCCGCACCGCGAGGCGATGACGGCAGCCCTGTCGCAGATGCTGGCAATTTCCGCGGATCGCATCTCGATCAAGGCGACAACCAACGAGAAGCTCGGCTTCGTCGGGCGCGAGGAAGGCATTGCGGCGATCGCCACTGCCAGCGTGGTGTTTCCCGGCGAGGTGCCGGAATGACCAACAGCGACCTGGCAAATGCCTTGCTGCAAGCCTGCCAGAAACGCGGCATCATGCTGGCAACGGCGGAAAGCTGCACCGGCGGCATGATCATCGCGGCACTCACCGACATCGCGGGCTCGTCCGCCGTGGTCGATCGCGGCTTCATCGCCTATTCCAACGAAGCCAAGATGGACATGCTCGGCGTTTCCGCCGCCACGCTCGATGCGCATGGGGCGGTTTCGCGCGAGACTGCGATCGAAATGGCGACAGGCGCGCTTACCCGTTCGCGCGCCGGGCTGACCCTGGCGGTTACCGGGATCGCCGGGCCTGGCGGCGGTTCGGCGGAAAAACCGGTCGGCCTGGTCTGGTTCGGGGTTGCGCTGGACGGCCGACCGATTGTCGCCGAGCACCAACTCTTTGCAGACAAAGGCCGCGATTTCATCCGTCGCGAAACGGTCCGGCAAGCGCTGGAACTGGGCCTGCAAGCACTCGGATAGGATTATAAAACGTTGGGCGGGCGGACCCGAAAGCCGGATTTGCGGCTACGTTTTCGATTCCGGGCTGCTTTGCCCCAAGTGTGGCTCCGTCCCAGCCAGCAGCCGCTGAATATTGGCACGATGGCGCATAACCACGTAGATGCTGCCCGCAATCACCAGCAACCGATAGGCCAACGGTTGCTCCAGGCCACAGATGAGGGCGATCGCGGTCAACGCCGCTACCATCGAACTCAGGGAAACTATCCGAGACGTAGCCAGCACAGCACCAAAAGCCGCCGCAGCCCCCACACCTACCGGCCAAGACAGAGCCAGCAACACGCCAAGCCCCGTCGCAGCGGATTTGCCACCTGTGAAATTCAACCAGATCGAACGGCCATGTCCCAACAACACGGCAATTCCGGCCAGGCAAACAGCCCAAGGCACCCAGGCTTGCAGGTCAAGCGGGGTCGATAGCGTAACCAACGGCAACGTGATGAACCCAGCGGGCAAAGACGATCGCCCCAGCACCTTTCAGCACATCCACCAGCAACACCACCAACGCCGGCCATTTTCCCAAGACCCGCAAGACGTTCGTTGCCCCGGTGGATTTGGAGCCATGCTCCCGGATATCGATGCCCTTGAGCAGCTTCCCCGCCAGATAACCCGTGGGCATTGAACCGAAGAGATAGGCGATCGCCAGTCCAACGGTGCTTGCTATCCAGAAAAGCATGCGCAAGCCTCAAGACGGTTTTGTACCGTAGATGACGTCGGCGCGCTTCTCAAAGGCTTCGGCGAACATGCGGAAGGCACGATCGAACATGGTTCCCATGACCGCGCCCAGAATACGGCTCTTGAACTCGTAGTCGATGAAGAAGCGGACGGCGCAACCGGCGCCGTCGGGTTCGAAACGCCAGACATTGCTCAAATATTTGAACGGCCCGTCGATGTACTTCACGTCGATGGTGTTCTCGTCGGGCTTCAGCAGTACCTGCGTCGTGAAGGTTTCGCGGATCGCCTTGTAGCCGATGCTCATGTCGGCAAGGAGAACGGTACGCCCGTCACGCTCCTTGCGCGAGCGAACCGTCAGCGCTTCGCAAAGCGGCAGGAATTGCGGATAGGATTCAACATCGGCGACCAAAGCGAACATCTGCTCGGGTGTATGGGATACGCGTCGGGTAGCTTCGAATTTTGGCATGAAACCGGCTGATTAAGCTGATTTCTTGAGAATCGCTTCCCGTGCCGCACGCAGCTTGGCGAAATCGTCGCCGGCGTGATGCGATGAACGCGTCAGCGGGCTGGACGCCACCAGCAGGAAACCCTTGGTCCGGCCGATCGTCTCAAAGGATTTGAACTCCTCCGGCGTAACAAAGCGGATCACCGGGTGGTGCTTCTTCGACGGCTGCAGATACTGGCCTATGGTCATGAAGTCGACATTGGCCGAACGCAGATCGTCCATCAACTGCAGGATTTCATTCCGTTCTTCGCCCAGCCCCACCATGATGCCGGACTTGGTGAAGATCGACGGATCAAGCTCCTTGACCCGCTGCAACAGCCGGATCGAATGGAAATAGCGGGCGCCCGGACGAACCGTCAGATAGTTCGACGGAACGGTTTCGAGATTGTGGTTGAAGACGTCGGGTTTGGCCGCCACGACGATCTCCAGCGCGCCGTCCTTGCGCAGGAAGTCGGGCGTCAGGATTTCGATCGTCGTCAGCGGCGTCGCCGCCCGGATGGCGCGGATGACCTCGGCGAAATGCTGCGCACCGCCATCGGCGAGATCGTCGCGGTCGACCGAGGTGATGACGACATGGGTAAGGCCCATCTGCTTGACCGCATGCGCGACGCGGGCCGGTTCATCCGGGTCAAGAGCGGTTGGAATGCCCGTGGCGACGTTGCAGAAAGCGCAGGCGCGGGTGCAGATCTCGCCCATGATCATGAAGGTGGCGTGCTTCTTTTCCCAGCACTCGCCGATGTTGGGGCAGCCGGCCTCTTCGCAGACCGTCACCAGCTTGTGCGACTTCACGATTTCGCGCGTTTCGGCATAGCCCTTCGACATCGGCGCCTTGACGCGTATCCAGTCGGGCTTGCGCAGGACATCCTGATCAGGCTTGTGCGCCTTTTCGGGATGCCGCAGGCGCGGTGCGTTGGCGATCGTATCGAGGACAGTGACCATCGGGAAACCTGGTTCATTGGCGAGCGCCAGTCAGGCGTTCGTTGTGATAACGTCATCTAGGACTTTTCGGCGCAAAGAAAAAGGCCGCTGCGGCGCATGCCGCAACAGCCTTTTTCGCATGGCAGCTCTTCAGTGATGTCAGCGGCGCACCAGGCGTCCTGCCCAGATCAGTAGGCAGGCGCCGATAAAGCCGGTGATCAGATAGGCAATCCAGCCGACGCCGAACGGGCCAAAATTGAGAGCCTGCAGAATGGCGTTCAGCACGATCGCGCCGACGATGCCCATAACGATGTTCATGAAGATGCCGGTGTTGCTCTTCATGAACATTTCGGCGAACCAGCCTGCCAGGCCGCCGATGATGATGGCTGCTATCCAGCCGACGCCATTCAGGTGCATATGCCTTCTCCTTGTGTGATGGATGAAAGTGCATCCGCAAACGATGTACCTTGCCGCCGGGTTCCATCTGTAGCAGCGCTTTCAATCTATCACGCGTTGAGCGCGCGGCCATAGGCGTCGAGCACGCTTTCCTTCATCATCTCCGACAGCGTCGGGTGCGGGAAGATGGTGTGCATCAGCTCTTCCTCGGTCGTCTCCAGGTTCATCGCCACGACGAAGCCCTGGATCAGTTCGGTCACTTCGGCGCCGACCATGTGGGCGCCGAGCAATTGACCGGTCTTCTTGTCGAAGATGGTCTTGATGAAGCCCTGATCCTCACCGAGCGCGATCGCCTTGCCATTGGCGGCGAACTGGAAGCGCCCGACCCGGATATCCCAGCCCTCTGCCTTGGCCTTGGCTTCGGTCAGGCCAACCGAGGCGACCTGCGGATTGCAGTAGGTGCAGCCCGGAATCTTCAGCTTGTCGGTGGCATGTACGCCAGGAAAATCAGCGATCTTCTCGATGCACACGAC
>NZ_RZPF01000422.1:0-5761 GCF_004022735.1 Mesorhizobium sp. M7A.F.Ca.AU.001.01.1.1 | reverse complement strand
AGCAACCGAATGGAAAGGATAAGAAAGCTTTTGGCCCGCCTCTTTGCCCGCCGCGAAATGAACCTGACCACCGCTCTCGAGCGTCAGCGTCTCGCCAACACCATGCCCGGCCAGACTGGCGCCATGAATGCGGCGCGCCTCGGCTTCGTCGCCTGAAGATTTTCCAGGCAGCGCATCCCTGCCGCTGCTTTAAAACTGCAACGCCGCCTGCCTCCAGCCAGAGCGGCGTTTTTGTTCTGCGCACAGGCTGTACGCTGCCTGTCCCTTGAACAGTTCGTGCCACTTCCGGGCCCCGCTGCACGCCGATTGCCCATTTGCGACCCATGTCGCAAATTTAATCTTGTCGTAGCGGCGTAGCCGATTGACAGACATGGTTTTTCCTGATGTCGCTATGCTATTCGCGACATCCTGTTCGCGCCATGGCTGTGTGAGGTTCCCTTGAACGCCGTAAAGCATCCGATCAAGCGGTCGTTTGTATTCTTCCTTATTCCCGATTTCACCATGATCGCCTTTGCGACCGCGCTCGACCCGCTGCGCTCGGCCAATCGCATGCTCGGCTACGAGGCCTATCGATGGCGCCTCGCCAGCATCGACGGCAAGCCGGTGCGCGCCTCGAACGGAGTCGAGTGCGCGGTCAACACGTCGCTCGAGGATGAACGCAAGAAGATGGCAGGTCCCGATCGGCCGAACATGGCCATCGTCTGCAGCGGCATCAATGTCGAGCGCTACCAAAACAAGTCCGCCTTCGCCTGGCTGCGCGAGGAATACAATCGCGGCGTCGCCGTCGGCGGCCTGTGCACCGGCGCGCATATCCTCGCCGCCGCCGGCCTGTTGTCCAACAAGCGCTGCGCCATCCACTGGGAGAACCTGCCGGGCTTTTCCGAGGCGTTCCCGAAGGCCAATGTCTTTGCCGACCTCTTCGAGATCGACCAGAACATCTACACCTGCGCCGGTGGCACCGCCGCACTCGACATGATGCTGAAGCTGATCGGCGACGACTTTGACGAGAACCTCGTCAACCGCGTCTGCGAGCAGGTGCTGACCGACCGCGTGCGCAGCCCCACCGACCGCCAGCGCCTGCCGCTGCGCGCCCGCCTCGGCGTCCAGAACTCGAAAGTGCTGACCATCATCGAGTTGATGGAAGGCAATCTGTCGGAGCCGCTGTCACTGATCGAGATCGCCGATCATGTCGACCTGTCGCGCCGCCAGATCGAGCGGCTGTTCCGCACCGAGATGGGCCGCTCCCCCGCCCGCTATTATCTCGAAATCCGGCTCGACCGCGCTCGGCACCTGCTGATCCAGTCCTCGATGCCAGTGGTCGAGGTGGCGGTCGCCTGCGGCTTCGTCTCGGCCTCGCATTTCTCCAAATGCTACCGCGAACTCTACGCCCGCTCGCCGCAGCAGGAGCGCGTCGACCGCAAGCAGCTGCTGGCCGCCTGAGCAGAGGTGTCACGTGAGGCGGCTCTGGACGCCCCGAAACGTGATCTTCCTCGCCTCAAGCGTCTGTTGAGCGAGCCAAGTATCTTTCCAGATGATCAGGCTGTGTCGGTCTGACTACGCCTGCGCCGTGCGCATCGCCTCGACCCGAATATCCTCGGTCAGCCGCGCTTTCAGCGCCGAGAATTCCGGGCTGGTCTTCAGCGTGTAATGGCGCGGATGCGGCAGGTCGATGGCGACATCCGACTTGATGCGGCCAGGCCGCGCCGTCATCACGATGACGCGCGAGGCCATGAAGATCGCCTCCTCGATGTCATGGGTGACGAACAGCACCGTCTTTTGGCGCCGTTCCCAGATGCCGAGCAGCAGTTCCTGCATCAGACCGCGCGTCTGGTTGTCGAGCGCGCCGAACGGCTCATCCAGCAACAGGATCTCCGGATCGTTAGCCAGCGCCCGGGCGATCGCCGTGCGCTGCTGCATGCCGCCGGAGAGCTGCTTCGGCCAATGGTTCTCGAACCCTTTCAGGCCGACGAGATTGACGTAGGAAGCGACGACCCCGTCCCGCTCCTTTTCGGGCATTCCGCGTTCGCGCAAGCCGAAAGCGATGTTCTGCGCCACAGTCAGCCAGGGAAACAGCGTGTAGGACTGAAAGACCATGCCGCGATCCGGCCCCGGCCGGGTCACCGCCTTGCCGTCGAGCAGCACACGGCCCTCGCTCGATGCTTCCAGGCCCGCGACAATCCTGAGCAGTGTCGACTTCCCGCAGCCGGACGGCCCCAGAATAGTGATGAAGTCGTTGGCGGCGACCGCCAGGTCGATCGGCATCAGCGCCTTGACCGGCTGACCGCCGCGCACGCCGGCAAAGGTGCGCGAAACGCCCTCGATGAGAAGCTTGTTCACGCCAGGCTCCACGGAAAGAGCCAGCGGTTGAAGGCCTTGAAGGCGAAGTCGGACAACAGCCCGATCAGTCCGATGACGATGATGCCGAAGATGATCTGACCCGTCGCCAGCCGCGACTGACTGTTGATGATCATGTAGCCGATGCCGGATGACGAGCCGATCAGTTCCGCGACGATGACATAGGTCCAGGCCCAGCCGAGCACCAGCCGCAGCGTCTCGGCGACCTCCGGCGCATTGGCCGGCATGATCACCCGGTTGACGATGCCGCTGTTGGTGGAACCCAGCGTGTAGGCGGCCTCGACCAGATCGCGTCGTGTGCCGCCAACTTTGACCGCGATGATGAGGACGATCTGGAACACCGAGCCGACGAAGATGACCAGCAGTTTTTCCAGCTCGCCGATGCCGGCCCACAAGATGAGCAGTGGGATGAATGCCGACGCAGGCAAGTAGCGGGCGAAGGAGACAAAAGGCTCCAGAAACGCCTCCACCGGCTTCCAGGCGCCCATCGCGATGCCAAGCGGTACCGCGACGACCGAGGCAAGCAGGAAGCCGCCGAAGACGCGCCAGATGGTGATCAGAACGTCGAGCCAAAAACGGTCTTCGACCAAAAGCCGCCAGCCATCCCGCAGCATCGACAGCGGATCGGCGAGGAAGATGCGGTTGACGTGGCCGCCTAGCGTGATCCAAGCCCAGAAGGCCACGAAAAGCACGAAGAAGGAAATGCCGAGCACGGTTCGGATGCCCGGCGAGACTGGATGCAAGGGGCGCATCGTCAAATCGTCGCCATTTTCAAATGGTCCCCATGCTCAAATCGCGCTTTGTCCAAGAGAAGGCGGCAGCGCCAGGCGCCGCCGCTTGATGGTCAAAGGCCGAACGATCAGTTCGAAACCGGGCTGGTGTCAGCCAACGTGGTGACGTCGGGCGCTTCCTTGATCAGTCCCATCTGCAGCAGCAGTTCGCCAGCGGTCTTGGAAAAGTCCTGGAATTCCTTGGTGAAGAACTGTTTGTTCTCCGCCCGGTCGGCCCATTTCAGGTATTTCGCCGAATCCTCGAATTCCTTGGCCGACTGTTTCACGTCGGCACCCATGGTCTCGTAGGATTTCTGCGGATCGCTCTTGATCAGGTCGAGTGCATCAAAATAGCTGTCGGCCAGCGCCTTGGCGGCATCCGGATTGGTTTTCAGGAATTCGGGTGTGCAGCCCACCGTGTCGAGCACCATCGGGTAGTCGAGCGTCGTCGCCAGGATATGGCCCTGGTCCGACTTGTCGCGCACCGCCGAGATGAACGGCTCGTAGGTGACGGCGGCGTCGTTCTGCCCGGCGAGGAAAGCTTGCGCCGCCGCATCAGGCTCCAGATTGACGACGGTGACGTCCTTCGTCGACATGCCGTTCTTGTTCAGCACCCAGGCGAGCATGAAATAGGGCGACGTGCCCGGCGCCGATGACGCGACGTTCTTGCCCTTGAGATCGGCGACGGTCTTGATGTTGTTGCGGGCGACGATGCCGTCGGCGCCGTAGGATTTGTCGAGCTGGAAGATCTGCTTGGTGGTGACGCCGCTGGCGTTCCACACCAGCCAGGTCTCCACCGTGGTGGCCGCGCATTGCAGGTCGCCGCTGGCGATGGCGAGCGGCCGGCTCGCTTGCGGCACCTTTTTCAGGGTCACGTCGAGTCCGTGTTTCTCGAAGATGCCCGCCTGCTTCGCAAGCGTCAGCGGCGCGAAGCCTGTCCAGCCGCTGATGCCGATAGTGACCGAGGTGGCAGCCATCGCCGGTGCCGACAGGCCGGCGGCAAGTGTCAGAGTTGCGGTAAGAACGGCGATCCTGTTCATGTCGGTTCCCCTTTTGTTTTTGCTGGGGAATTGTCTCACAGACGCCAATCGGCTTGTCAATGAACAGCTTGGTGAGGCAACCGGCAGGCCCGGCTCTGCTGTCGGCCAATGGCTACCACCGCCAGAAATCCATCGTGGCTAATCCAAAATGGCCTCAATAATCGTCGCAGGTGCACTCCGCCGACGATATACGGTCATTCCAGTCGCTGCCGCCGAAATCGCGGATCCGGCGCCGGATCTCGATCGAGCGGCCACCCATCCGGGAGTCCTCATAGGCAATGAGTGTGCAACCCCGGCGCACAATCACCGACGACACACGGTCGTTCCAGAACTGGCCGCCGCGAAAGTTCACGGAATCGTCGGGGCCCATACCGATGGACCGACCGCGAAAATTCGCGTGCTCGAACATCATGCAGGCGGGCTCATCATTGTATTGGGCGCTGGCGGCGTCGGCAAAAAGTACGGACGCGACAGCAGTCAGGATGGCTAGACGTTTCATCTGATGTTTCCTCGGTTTTTGCCGCGGCCCCTCCGACTGGATAGCGCGGTCCGGCCAATTTGCCAATGCTTCGGTCGCCTAGCGGCTGTCAAACATCCAGCTGCGGTTGCGCCACATTTTCTCGCCGACCAGGCAGTCGGTGGCGGGCTTGTCCTGCGCCAATACCACCGGCGGATGCGTGGCTTCTTCTGCCGCCCATTGCGGCGAGGCCGGGCCGGCGAGTTCCAGCACCAGCTTGCGACGGATGGCTTCGGGAAACTGCGTCCAGTCATTGACCGGAATCATGAAGGCTCCGGGTCCGCCGATGACGCAGTCGCTGTAGTAGCGATCGAGATTGCTGACTTCGTAGGCGCCGGAAAAACCGCCTCGCGTCATCAGCGGCAGGCCGTTGATGACGATGCCTTGCTTGATCAGATCGTCGCGGGTCAGGTTGACCGGCGCGCCTTGATTGTTGGGGCCATCGCCCGAAATGTCGATGACCCGCTTCGTGCCCTGGTAGCCGCTTTCGGCGAACAGGTCATTGCCGAACTCCAGCGCTCCGGAGATCGAGGTGCGCCGCGCGCTGTTGGGCGGCTGAGCGGATAGTTGCGCAACCACCCGCTCGGCGTCGGTGCGGCTGGCGATCACCGTCCACGGCACGATGACGCGCTGCCAGTTGGTGCCGGCCCATTCGACATAGGTGACGGCGATCTTGCCATAAGCGCCATCGGCAATGGCCTGCAGCACATTGTCGTGCGTCAGTGCCGCGGCGTAGCCGTGACGCTGGATCTCGAGTTCGTCCGGAGACATCGACAGCGAGACATCGACGGCCAGCACCAGCTCGACATCGACGGGCTCGTCAGCTTGGGCCGCGGGCGTCAACCAGAGCGTCAGTGCGAACGCGGCGCAGCCTGAAAGGAAATGTCTTGCGCAGGCAAAAGCAGACATGCCGCGAAGGTAAGCGAAAACCGTCGGCTTAAAAAGAGAAAAGCCCGGCCGATGGCCAGGCTTTTGCCTTCATGCCCTTTGCGCCGGCTAGCAATCAGCTGCGGGGCTTCAAATTCTCCGGATCGTAGAGCGGCTTGTAGCCGACAGCCGCCACTTCGACCGGATATGTC
>NZ_RZPF01000421.1:0-5763 GCF_004022735.1 Mesorhizobium sp. M7A.F.Ca.AU.001.01.1.1 | reverse complement strand
GATCGGCACCGGGCAGCGGCAGCGTGCGCGGGCGCGAGCCTGTCGCCAGGATCAGGTGGTCGAAGGCAAGCGCACCACCGCCGGCAATATCCAAACTGCGGCGTCCGGCATCGATGCGATCGATCCTGACGCCAGGCCGGTAGTCGATGGCGCTGCCGGTGTAAAAGGCCTCGCCGCGCAAGGGTTGTGGCTTGGCCTCGGCATCCTTGATGAAGGTCTTCGACAGCGGCGGCTTGTGGTAGGGCAGTTCGTCCTCATCTCCGACGAGGATTACCGGTCCGTCATAACCGTCCTCGCGCAGACTTGCGGCCGCTTGCACGCCCGCATGGCCCGCGCCGACAATGACCACACCGTTCTTCATCGCACTCAATCCCGATTCTACCCTAGGATGTTCCGCCAGATGGCAATTGTCTGGCACCGCTGCAAGCGAGCTTTTGCGGGTCGCATCCGGGATGGCGGCTGTCAATCGCACAGTTCAGCGGCAAGACCGGTGCAGGAAAATGCATAAAGTTGACAGTCGCAGTTTAGAATAATTCTAAACTGTTGTTTCGATTGACTTTTCTTGCGGATTGTCATTGACATCCGACGGTGTCGCAGCTTTATGGAAGCTCGCGCGTCAGCGCATCCCTTTAATGTCTGGGCCTTGAACCCTTTCGATTGGAGGCATTTTGGTGTCTTTCTTCCGCGAACCGCGCGATGGCGCGGCATCTCTTGCGCCCAATGGCCCGCAGATGGCCTGGCGCCGGTTGCTGCGCGCGCCGTTTACAGAATTTCCGAGAAACTGGAGAGTGATCATGACAGCACGATATGGCAGCAGGCTTGCGGCGATCGGCGCCACTGCCCTGCTGACGGCGGCGGTATTCGTGTTGCCGGCAAAGGCGGAAACCGATGTAAAGGCGGTCATCAAGACCTATTCCGACATCGCGCTCGCGAAATACGAAGATTCGCTGACCACCGCGCAGGCGCTCGACAAGGCGGTCGACGCGCTGCTCGCCACGCCATCGGTGGAAACCCTCAACGCTGCCCGTGACGCCTGGAAGGCATCGCGCGTTCCCTACCAGCAGACCGAAGTCTACCGCTTCGGCAACAAGATCGTCGACGACTGGGAAGGCAAGGTGAATTCCTGGCCGCTGGATGAAGGCTTGATCGACTATGTCGCCAAGAGCTACGGCACCGAATCGGACGCGAACGCGCTCTACACGGCCAATGTGATCGCCAACAAGGAGATCGAGATCAACGGCAAGAAGGTCGATGCATCGAAGCTTTCGCCGGAATTCCTCTCCGGCACGCTGCAGGGAGCCGGCGGCATCGAGGCCAATGTCGCCACCGGCTATCACGCCATCGAATTCCTGCTCTGGGGCCAGGACCTGCATGGCACCGGCCCGGGTGCCGGCGAGCGCCCCGACACCGACTACGACCTCAAGAACTGCACCGGCGGTAATTGCGACCGCCGCGCCGAGTATCTGAAATCGGCCAGCGACCTTCTGGTTTCGGATCTTCAGGAGATGGTCGGCAACTGGAAGGAAGACGGCGCCGCCCGCAAGGCTCTTGTCGATGGCGAGCCGAACACGGCGATCTCGACGATCTTCACCGGCATGGGCTCGCTGTCCTACGGCGAACTGGCCGGCGAGCGCATGAAGCTCGGCCTACTGCTGCATGATCCGGAAGAGGAGCACGATTGCTTCTCCGACAACACCTACAATTCGCATCTCTACGACGCCATCGGCATTCGCGCGGCCTATCATGCGAGCTACACGCGTCTCGACGGCACCATCGTTTCGGGTCCTTCGGTGGCCGATATGGTGAAGGCGGCCGACCCGGCGATCGACAAGGAACTGTCTGACAAGCTCGATGTTTCGGTCGCCAAGATGGAGGCGATCAAGGCGCGTGCACTGGCCGGCGAGGCCTATGACCAGCAGATCGCCGAGGGCAACATTGAGGGCAATGCCACCGTCCAGGCGGCGATCGATGCGCTGATCGATCAGACCAAGTCGATTGAGCGCGCCGTCGGCTCCCTGAAGCTCAGCACCATCGCCTTCGAAGGGTCCGACAGCCTCGACGCGCCGGACAAGGTGTTCAAGTAAGGGGTAAACGACGGAGACTGACCCGGAGCCGGACAACCGGCTTTGGAACGGCCTCCGCCAGAAGATCAAGCCACACGGCGCGGGAGACGCCGTCAGCCAGCCGAGCAAGCCAATGCTGATTTGTCATTGCAACATCATCACCGAGAAGGAGATCGAGCAGACGATCGTCGGGCTGCTGGACCAGGATCCCTGGCAGTTGATCGTGCCGGCGAAGATCTATCATGCAATGCAAAAGCGCGGTCGCTGTTGCGGCTGCTTCCCAAATGTGGTGGAAACGATCATTCGGGTCACCGAAAACTACCACGCCCGCTCGGAGGCGAGCGGCGTGGATGTCGTTTCACACCTGGATCGCGTCAGAGGCCTGCGCATCCAATACGGGAGCAGAATTCATGAAAGGCGATCCGCAGATCATCGAGCGGCTTAACGAGGCCCTTTTTCTGGAGCTTGGGGCCGTCAATCAGTACTGGGTGCATTTCCGTCTGCTTGAGGACTGGGGATACGCGAAGCTGGCAAAGAAGGAGCGGGCGGAATCGATCGAGGAGATGCACCATGCCGACAAGCTCGTCGCCCGCATCATCTTCCTCGAAGGCCATCCGAACCTGCAGTCCGTGGCGCCGCTGCGCATCGGGCAGAACGTCAAGGAAGTGCTCGAATCCGACCTTGCCGGAGAATATGACGCACGTACCGCCTACAAGCGTTCGCGCGAAATCTGCAACGACGCCGGCGACTACGTGACGATGAAGCTGTTCGAGGAATTGCTGGCCGACGAGGAGGGTCACATCGACTTTCTTGAGACGCAGCTCGACCTGCTTGCCTCGATCGGCGAGGAGAAATACGGCCAGCTCAACGCCGCATCGGCAGACGAGGCGGAGTAAGGGCATGCGGGAATGCGGCGCCTGCTAGAATTCGTGCGCCGCTCGCGGCGGGCCAATGGCTCGCCGCCCCCTGAGAAGACGCCAGCCGGATTGGCGCGTCGGCGCTGTGTCATGCTCGTGTTGGCGCTTACCTCTTCGGCGATGGCGGGTGATCTTCAGCCGGCCGGCTTCGCTACCACGCGCACCGACCTCAATGCGAAGGATCAGGCGCGCGCCATCGCCGTCACCAGGCCGACCACGGATTTTTCCAGGCCAGAGCCGTTCGAACTGATGCAAGGTGGCGCCGGCACGTCCCGAAAGGACGTCAGCCGCGATTCCTTCTCGCAATCCTCGGCCAACCTCACCTTCGAGGAACAGGGCGACTTCAAGCTTGGCAATGCCCTTTTCCGCAAGAACTGGGTCTCGTCGCCATCCTCGACGCAGGCGTCGGACGGGCTCGGCCCGCTGTTCAACGAACGTGCCTGCCAGAACTGTCATCTGAAGGACGGCCGCGGCCGCCCGCCGCAAGGCGACGCCGGCACCACGTCGATGTTCCTGCGGCTGGCCCGCGACGCCAGCAGCGTGGAAGAGAAGGCGGCGCTTGCCGACCATGAGGTGCTCAACTTCCCCGACCCGGTCTACGGCAGGCAATTGCAGGAGCTCGCCGTACCCGGCCTGCCCGGTGAAGGCAGGATGCATATCGACTATCAGGAACGTAAGGTAGAGCTGACGGACGGCGCTGTGATCTCCTTGCGCAAGCCGAGCTATTCGGTTGACGGCCTTGGCTACGGGCCGCTTGACCCACGCACCACACTGTCGCCGCGCCTGACCCCGCCGATGATCGGCCTGGGCCTGATCGAACAGATCGCGCCGTCTGATATTCTCGCCCAAGCCGATCCGGACGACAGGGACGGCGACGGCATTTCCGGCAGGCCGAACATCGTGCGCGATAGCCTGAACGGGGAACTGACGCTCGGCCGCTTCGGCTGGAAGGCGCAGACCGCGTCGATCCGCCAGCAGGCGGCGGATGCCTTTGCCGGCGACATCGGCATCTCGACGCTCGAAGAGCCGAGGCATTGGGGCGATTGCACTGCTGCGGAGGCAAAATGCCTCGCCATGCCGAACGGCGTGCAGCAGCGTCTTGGCCCGGTCGAGGCGCCGCCGCCGGTGATGGATCTCGTCACCTTCTATTCGCAGAACCTGGCCGTGCCGTCGCGCCGGGACCTCGACCGGCCGGACGTGCTCGCGGGCAAAAAGACATTCTACGAGATCGGCTGCATTGCCTGCCATACGCCGAAATTCGTCACGCGCCGCGATACGCCCAATAAGGCGCAGGCCTTCCAGTTGATCTGGCCCTATTCCGACTTCCTGCTGCACGACATGGGGCCTGATCTGGCCGATGGCCAGGCCGTGGGCGATGCGACGGGCAATGAGTGGCGCACGCCGCCGCTGTGGGGCATCGGCCTGACCGAGACAGTCAACGGCAATTCCTTCTTTCTGCATGACGGGCGCGCGCGCAGCCTGGCTGAGGCGATCCTGTGGCATGGCGGCGAGGCGCAGAAAGCGCGCGACCGTTTTGCCGCCGCTAACGCGACCGAGCGTGACGCATTGCTCAAATTCCTGGAGTCACTGTGATGTTCAAGCGTTCTGCATTGTTTTTCGCTCTTCCGCTGGCCCTGCTGGGCGTTGTCCCTGCGTCGGCGGCGGTCAAAGCCTCCGACATCATCCAGCGGGCGATCGATGGCTTCGTCCGCCCGGCCTATGCCGGCCTGCACGAGCATGCGGAAGCCTTGACCGGATCCATGCGCAAGCTGTGCGTCACGCCCTCGCAAGGAGAGCTCGATGCCGCACGCGCCGAATTCTCCGCCACCGTCTATGCCTGGTCGTCAGCCGAAATCATCGGCTTCGGGCCGATCAAGGAGAACAACCGGCTGGAACGCATGCTGTTCTGGCCGGATCGCAAGAGCATTGGCCTGAAGCAGGTGCAGGCGGCGCTGTCGGCGAAGGATCCAACCGCCACAGATCCGGCACAGCTGGCCGGCAAGAGCGTCGCCATGCAGGGGCTGGGCGCGCTGGAGTTCGTGCTTTACGGCGACGGCGCCGATGCACTGGCCGGCAAGGATGATTCCTACCGCTGCGCCTATGGCACTGCTGTTGCCGGCAACATCGAAACCATGGCCGGCGAGGTCAGCGCCGCCTGGAACAAACCGGACGGCTTTGCAGCGCTTTGGGCCAATCCGGGGCCGCAGAACCCGCTCTACCGCGACGGCAATGAAGCGGTGACCGAACTGGTCGGCGTCTTCATCAACGAGCTGGAAATGGTGCGTGACGTGCGCCTGAAAGGGTTTTTCGGCGGCAAGCCGGACGCGGACAAGCCGAAACAAGCGATCTATTGGCGCTCGCAAAACACCACCGCGTCACTGGCCGGCAATCTCTCCGGCATCGATACGCTGTTCCAGGCCTCGAAACTTGGCGACGCCCTGCCGGCCGATGCGCGCTGGATGGCCGAAGCGATCCACATCCAATTGGTCAACGGTGTCGCCACCGCCAAGGCCGTCAGCGGTCCAATCGACAAGGCGCTTGCCGATCCGGCATTGCGCGACAAGCTCGATCATTTCGCGCTGATCACCTCCAGCCTGTCGACCCTGATCGGGACCAGGTTGACCGCTGAATTCGGCCTGACCGCAGGCTTCTCCTCGCTGGATGGGGACTGAATTGAAAACCCCGCTGATAGATCGCCGCGATTTCCTGAGAGCTGCAGGCGTTGGCTTCATGGCCGCGATGGCGCCATCGCGGCCATGAAGCCAACGCCTGCAGCTCTCAGG
>NZ_RZPF01000041.1:0-15979 GCF_004022735.1 Mesorhizobium sp. M7A.F.Ca.AU.001.01.1.1 | reverse complement strand
GGTGAGGGGGCCTTACCCCGCGCTCATGTCAGCCTTGGCTGGCCGCCCCGCCACATAAACTTCGCGGACGGAGCGGTCGTCGCCCAGCGTCTGCAGGAGAAAGAGTTCCTGCGCCAGCGTCTCGACCGTCTCCATCCTGAGTCGCATTCCCGGCGTTGCCCTGGCGTCCAGCACGACGATGTCGGCGTCGGTGCCCGCGTCCAGCGTGCCTATCTTTTCCACCACCGACAGCGCCTCGGCATTGCCGCGCGTCGTCTGCCAGAAGGACTGGAACGGGTTGAGCTTTTCGCCATTCAGCGCGATCACCTTGTAGCCTTCGTCCATGGTGCGCAGCATGGAGTAGTTGGTGCCGCCGCCGACATCGGTGGCGGCGGCGATGCGGATCGGCTTGTCGCGTCGGCGAAAGCGCTGATAATCGAAGAGGCCGGAGCCGAGGAAAAGGTTCGAGGTCGGGCAGAACACCGCCACCGAGCCCGAGTCCGAAAGCGCATCCGCTTCGCGCTCCGACAAATGGATGCAGTGGCCGAACAGGCTCTTTTTGCCTAACAGCCCGTAATGCTCGTAGACGTCGGTGTAGTCGCGCGCCCACGGGTAGAGTTCCTGCGTGAAAGCGATCTCGGCGTGGTTTTCCGACAGATGCGTCTGCATGTGCAGGCCGGGATGTTCGCGGCACAACACGCCCGCCATCTCCATCTGCTCCGGCGACGAGGTGATGGCGAAGCGCGGCGTGATGGCGTAGTGCTGGCGGCCCTTGCCGTGCCACTCCTTGATCAGCGCCTTTGTGTCGTCATAGCCGGATTGCGGGGTGTCGAGCACGCCGTCGGGCGCATTGCGATCCATCATCACCTTGCCGGCGATGTTGAGCATGTTGCGGTCATGCGATTCTGCGAAGAAGGCTTCGGCCGAGGCCTTGTGCACCGAGCAGTAGGCGGCGACCGTCGTGGTGCCGTGGCGCACCATTTCGTCGAGGAACAGCCGCGCGATGCGGCGGCCGTGCTGGGCGTTGGCGAACTTCGTTTCTTCCGGAAAAGTGTAGGTGTTCAGCCAGTCGAGCAGTTCGGCGCCGTAGGAGGCGATGATCTGCATCTGCGGAAAATGCGCATGGGCATCTATGAAGCCGGGCAGCAGCAGATGCGGCCGGTGGTCAATCCTTTTCACCGTTTCGTCGGCTTGCTTTTCAACATCGGCATAACTACCCGCGGCGACGATCCTGCCGTCACGGATCAGCAGTCCGCCATCCTCCTCGTAGCGCCAGGCGGAATGGTCTTCGAGAGTTTGCGGCCAGCGCACAAAGGACAGCGTGCGGCCGCGCAGAAGTGTCGAATTCATGCTATTTCCCTGCGCCTTCGAACCAGGCCACCAGCAGCGCCCGTTCCTTGTCGGTGATCTGAGAGACGTTGGCGGGCGGCATGGCGTGGCTGCGGCCGGCCTGCAGATAGATTTCGCGGGCGTGGTTGGCGATATCCGCATCGGTGTCGAGCATCACGCCCTTGGGCGCATGATAGATGCCCTCATAGACCGGCTCCGCCGCGTGGCACATTGAACAGCGGCCGAGCACGGTGTCGCGCACCGCCGGGAAATGCGCTGAAGCGACATAGACTTGCGCCGACGCGGATTCCTTGGGTTCGCCGGTCAGCACTTTCGGCGCGGTCGACAGCCAGATGATGACGATGAACAGGACGAGTGCCGCCATCCAGGTCCAGGTCGGATTGCCCTTGCGCGCATGGACCGAGTTGAAATAGTGCCGGATCAGCACGCCGATGATGAACACCAGCGAGGCGATGACCCAGTTGAACTCAGTGCCGAACGCCAGCGGATAGTGGTTCGACAGCATCAGGAACAGCACCGGCAGCGTCAGGTAATTGTTATGGAGAGAGCGCTGCTTGGCGATCTTGCCGTATTTCGGGTCGGGCTTGCGGCCGGCGATGAGGTCGGCGACGACGATCTTCTGGTTGGGGATGATGACCATGAAGACATTGGCCGACATGATCGTGGCGGTGATGGCGCCCAGATGCAGGAAGGCGGCACGGCCGGTGAACAGGTGGGTCAGTCCCCAGGCGATGAACACCAGCACGCAATAGAGCACCAGCATCAGGCCGGTGTCGCTTTTGCCCAGCGGCGAGCGGCACAGCAGATCGTAGACCACCCAGCCGACGCCGATCGTTGCCAGAGACAGCAGGATGCCGACCGGCACCGACATCGGCAGCACGTTCGGATCGATCAGGAACAGATCGGCCCCGGCATAATAGACGACGCACAGCATGGCGAAGCCGGAAAGCCAGGTGGCGTAGGATTCCCATTTGAACCAGGTCAGGTGTTCCGGCATTTCGGCCGGCGCCACCAGATATTTCTGGATGTGATAAAAGCCGCCGCCATGCACCTGCCATTCCTCGCCGAAGGCGCCGACGGGCATGCCGGGACGCTGGCGCAGGCCGAGATCGAGCGCGACGAAATAGAACGACGAGCCGATCCAGGCGATGCCGGTGACGACATGCAGCCAGCGCACGGCAAAACTCAGCCAATCCCAGAAAATCGCGAAATCCATCATTGAAATCGTCCCTGCCGATTGGGTGACTTTACGGGCTGGAGCGCAAACGGAAAGAGGCGAGGCGCACGAGGACTTTCAAAAAAAAATGGAAAATACTAGGTTGATCCTGCAAACCGGCGAAGGTGCTCCGCATGGCCTATCTCGACAACATCGCCGTCTTCGTTCGCGTCGTTGAACTCGGCAATCTGTCGGCGGCCGGGCGCGACATGCGCATTTCGCCGGCGGTCGCTTCCAACCGCATCAAGGAACTGGAGAAGCACCTTGGCGTGCGGCTGTTCAACCGCACCACACGGCAATTGATGCCGACCGAGCATGGCACGGTTTTTTACGGGGGCGCCAAGCAGGTGCTGGAGGCAATCACCGAGGCGGAAGCGGCAGTCTCTGCCCTTTCCGGCCAGCCGCGCGGCACCATCCGCGTCACGGCACCGCTCGGCCTCGGCCGCCGGCTGGTCGCTTCGGGCATCCCCGATTTCCACGACAAATACCCTGATATCGAGGTGCGGCTCAGGCTCTCGGACCACAATGTCGACATCATGAAGGAAGGCATCGACGTCGCCTTCCGGCTCGGCATCATCGAGGATTCCAGCCTCAGGATGCGCGGCATCATGGAATGCGAGCGCGTGCTGGTGGCGGCGCCGAAATATCTCGAAGCGCGCGGCGAACCGATTGAGCCGCAGGAACTGATCGGCAAGAAGCACGACTGCCTGATGCTGCGTTATTCGGGCGCGCGCGAATATGTGTGGACGCTGCAGACCCCCACCGGCCCGCAGAAATTCGAGGTACACGGGCCCTACGACACCGACGATGGCGACGTGCTCACCGGCTGGGCGCTTTCAGGCCGCGGCATCATCAACAAGCCGCGCTTCGAGGTCGAGCCATTCATCCGCGATCGGCGGCTGAAGGTGATCCTGCCCAGCACGCCGCCGACACCGGTGCAGTTCGCCGCCGTCTATCCGCACAAGAAGCTGCAGGATCCAAAAGTGCGGCTGCTGCTCGACTTCATGGCCGAGCGCTGCCAGCGGCTGATCAACGATCTGCTTGCTGGCAAATAAAGGCTGGCCGGCAAATAGGGACTGGCCGGTAGGTGAGCGGCGGTTTGGCCCAGCGCCGGCGGTTGCCATCCCAGGATGTGGCGAACATAGTTCGGGGTGGCATTTCATCTCATAGGAACCCCCGATGGACAACGGCGCCACAATGCATCTTGCCGTTTCGCTCGCCGATCCATCACTCGAGACTGGGTTGGAATTCAGCCGCCTGGCTGGTTTCGTGCAAAAGGCTGAAGCAGCCGGGCTGGACATGGTGCTGCTTGCCGATGCCGCGCCAGCGTCCGAAAGCGAAGCCGCGAACAAACGGATGCCCTTCGAAGCGACGACCTTGCTGGCCGCTCTGGCGACTGTCACAAGCAGGATCGGCTTGGTTGCCGCTGCCTCGACAATTGCCCACCAACCCTACAATCTGGCACGCCGTTTCGCTTCGCTCGACGTTATCAGCCACGGCCGCAGTGGCTGGAACGCAACCATGACGCAAGCGCCACGGGAAGCAGCCAATTTCAGCCGGCCCGAAGGATTTTCGCCTAACGATTTCCGCCGTCGCAGTGAGGAATATATCGGCATCGTGCAAGGTCTGTGGCAGGGCTGGGATGCGGACGCCCTGCTGTTCGACCAGGGCGGCGGCCGCTTCCACGACCCCGAAAAGATGCACCTGCTGGAGCACAAGGGCGAATTCTTTTCCGTGCGCGGACCGCTGAACGTCGCCCGGTCGCCGCAGGATACGCCAGTGCTCGTCTTGTCGGGCCTGCAGGAATCCGACTTCGATATTGCCACTCGCACCGCCGATGTCATCCTGCTGGACGGCGGACTGGTGGAGGGCGCGACCGAACGCTATGACGATATCAGGCGCCGTGTCACGGCGTGCGGACGCGATCCGGATGCTGTGAAAGTGCTGACGAACGTCGCGCTTATCGCCGATAGTAAGCCGGCTGCCGTCGCCGAGAGGCTGGAAAAGGAATTCCGGGCGAGAGGCTGCGACGGGTTCAACATCCTGATGCCGGCACAGCTTTCTGCGCTCGACGATTTCGTCGATCTGGTCTTGCCGGCGCTGCGGCGGCGTGGCTTGTTTCGAGAGAACTATCGCGGAAAAACGTTGCGCTCGCATCTCGGGCTTGCCGGCGGAGGTGACCAATGACTGCCCGCCAGATGAAGCTCGGCGCCTTTCTGTGGGCGACAGGTCATCACATCGCCGCCTGGCGCCACCCCAAGGCGCACGTCACCGCCGGCATAGACATCGATCATTACATCCAGCTGGCGCGCACGGCGGAGGCGGCGAAGTTCGACATGGTGTTCTGCGAGGACGCCGCCGGCCTGCGTGAAGCCAATATCGGCATTGCCAGCCAGACGTCGCGCTCGATCGGTTTCGAGCCGATCAGCCTGCTCTCGGCGCTCGCCGTCCAGACCAGCCGCATCGGCCTCGTCTCGACAGCGTCGACAAGCTACAACGAGCCCTATGGGCTGGCACGAACCTTCCTGTCGATCGACCATCTGAGCGGCGGCCGGGCCGGCTGGAATCTGGTCACCTCGGCCAGCCCCATCGAAGCAGCCAATTTCGGCGCGACGGGCCTCAAGCCCCATGCCGACCGCTACGAACGGGCGCGCGAGTTCGCCGAGGTGGTGACCGGCCTGTGGCACGGCAAGGCTTCCGGCCATAACGGCCAGAGCTTTTCGGTTCGCGATCCGCTCGACCTGCCGCGCTCGCCGCAGGGCGCGCCGGTGATGGTTCAGGCCGGCGCCTCGGATGTCGGCCGCGACCTTGCCGCCCGCACCGCCGATGTGGTGTTCACGGCGGCGCAGACCTTCGAGGAAGCCAAGGCCTTCTATGACGATCTCAAAGGACGTCTGGCGGCCTATGGGCGCGAGCCGGACGACATCAAGATCATGCCGGGCGTCGCACCGGTGGTGGCGGAGACCGAAGCGGAGGCCCGTGAAAAATACGAGGAATTGCAGGAGCTGATCCCCGACGATGTCGGCGTGGCGCTGCTGTCCAGCTATCTCAGCATCTCCGATCTGTGGCGCTATCCGATCGATGGGCCACTGCCGGAACTGCCGGAGAGCGAGGGGATGAAGAGCAGGCAAGCGCTGGTCATCGAGCAATCGCGCCGCGACGGCCTCTCCATCCGCCAGCTCGCCCGGCATTTTGCCGGCGCGCGGGGCCATTGGCGCATCGTCGGCACAGCGGCCCAAGTCGCCGACGAACTGCAGGCGCGGTTCGAGGGTAGCGCGGCCGACGGTTTCAACGTCATGCCCTCATATTTCCCCGGGGAACTCGATGCCTTTGCCACGCTCGTCGTGCCGGAGTTGCAGCGGCGCGGACTGTTCCGGACGGAATACCAGGGCCGCACGCTGCGCGACCATCTGGGTTTGAAACGGCCGGTTTAGCTGCGGCGCAGCTTAGCTTGCCATCACCTTGCCATGCGGAATTTGATGGTCGGCATTTAAGGCTGCGTTGTGATTGACCAACGCCGTCATGATCTCGGCCGCAGCCAGCGCCGCGATGACCTGAGGGCGCTTGTCCTTGACGGTGTCGCCGCCAATTGGCGAGACGAGGCGGGCAAACTCGGCCTGGCTGCCGTCCGCCGATTTCAGGAACCAGGTCCTGAACGTCGCTTTCTTCGTCTTCGAGCCGATCATGCCGACATAGGCGGTGTCACCGCGTTTCAGCGCTTCCGCGACGATCAGGAAATCCAGCGCATGATCGTGGGTCAGGATGGCGAAGGCGGCGCCGGCGGGGGCATTCCGCACCATCGCTTCCGGCATAGCTGTCAGCCGTGTCTCGATGGTTTCGGGCATGCCTTCCAGTGCTTCGGCCCGCGTCTCGATGACGACGCCGTGCACGGGAAGAAGTGCGATCGCCGATGCCAGCGCCTGGCCGACATGGCCGCCACCGAAGATGTAGACGTACGGCAGGTGCGCCTCTTCGGCTTCGGCGGCCGCAACCAGGTCGCCGGCAAGCGCAGCATCGACGAGCCGGATCAAGACTTCGACGCGCCCGCCGCAGCATTGGCCGATCTCGGGACCCAGCGGGACGTCTAGGGTGGCGCAGACTTCGTCAACCTCGATGCGGGCTTCTTTGCCCAACATCTGCCTGGCCTTGTCGATCGCCATATATTCGAGCTGACCGCCGCCGATGGTGCCAAAGATCGCCGTCGGCGAGACGAGCATGAAGGCGCCCTTCTCGCGTGGCGTCGAGCCTTTTGTTCCGGCCACTTCGACCACGGCAACCCGACCGGCGCTGGCGAGAAAGGCTTTCAGGCTTTGCACTTTCGAGTTCATGGTTCACGTTCCCGAATGGGAAATATAGGTTTTTTCGGCCCGGATTGCACGCATTGCCGACCCTGGGGCCGGATTCAGGCGCCGGCCTCTTTCTTCAGCCGCTCGATCGCCATCAGAACCCGCTCCGGGGTCGCCGGAGCATCGAGGCGCGGGCAGATCCTGTTGTCGGCGACACTGGCCACCGCGTCCGATAGCGCATGCAGCACCGACATGCCGAGCGGGAACGGCGGCTCGCCGACCGCCTTGGAGCGGTGGATGGTTGGCTCGCCGGCTTCCGGCCAGTCGGCCAAGGTGACATTGAAGATCTTCGGCCGGTCGGAGGCGAGCGGGATCTTGTAGGTCGACGGTGCATGCGTGCGCAGCCGGCCCTTGGCGTCCCACCACAGTTCTTCCGTCGTCAGCCAGCCCATGCCCTGGATGAAGCCGCCTTCGATCTGGCCGATATCGATCGCCCGGTTCAGCGAGCGGCCACAGTCATGGAGAATATCGGTACGCTCGACCATGTATTCGCCGGTCAGCGTGTCGACCGAGACTTCCGAGCACGAGGCGCCATAGGCGAAATAATAGAAGGGGCGGCCCTCGCCCTTGTCGCGGTTCCAGTGGATTTTCGGCGTCTTGTAGAAACCAGCCGCCGACAGCTGGATGCGGGCCATATAGGCCTGCTTGACGAGGTCGGCGAAGGCGATTTCCTGGTTGCCGATACGCACCCGGTTGGGCAGGAACAGCACCTGATCACGCGGCACCTGATATTTTTCGGCGGCGAAATCGGTCAGCCGATCCTTGATCTGGCGCGCGCCATTCTGCGCCGCCATGCCGTTGAGGTCGGAGCCGGACGACGCTGCCGTAGCCGAAGTGTTCGGCACCTTGCCAGTCGTTGTCGCGGTGATCTTCACCTGGTCGAGATCGATCTGGAACTCTTCCGCCACCACCTGCGCCACCTTGACGTAGAGGCCCTGCCCCATCTCGGTTCCGCCATGGTTCAGGTGCACCGAACCGTCGGTGTAGACATGCACCAGCGCGCCGGCCTGATTGTAATGCGTGGCGGTGAACGAGATGCCGAACTTGACCGGCGTCAGAGCCAGGCCCCGCTTGATGAAACGGCTGTTGGCATTGAAGGCCGATATTTCACGCCGCCGCCGCGCATAGCTCGCGCTTTGCTCAAGCTCGGCGACGATGCGCTGGATGATGTTATCCTCGACCGTCTGGTGGTAGGGCGTGATGTTGCGGCCCCCCTCGCTACTGGTGCCGTAGAAATTCTTCTTGCGGATTTCGAGCGGATCCTTGCCGACGGCAAAGGCCACCTCGTCGATGACGCGCTCGGCGCCGACCATGCCTTGCGGGCCGCCGAAACCACGAAAGGCGGTGTTCGACACGGTGTTGGTGTAGAGCGGCGCCGACTGCGCATGCACAGCCGGCCAGAAATAAGTGTTGTCGCAATGGAACAGCGCGCGATCGGTTACCGGGCCGGAAAGGTCCGACGAAAAACCGCAGCGCGCCGCGAACATGAAATCGACGCCGAGGATGTTGCCCTCGTCATCGAAGCCGACCTCGTAATCGACGAGGAAATCATGACGCTTTCCGGTGGCGATCATGTCGTCGTCGCGGTCGGGCCGGATCTTCACGGCGCGGTGGTGCTTCTTCGCGGCGATCGCGGCCAATGCGGCAAACTGATTTCCCTGCGTTTCCTTGCCGCCGAAGCCGCCTCCCATGCGGCGGATTTCCACCGTGACGGCATTGCTCGGCACGCCGAGCGCATGGCTGACCATGTGCTGGACTTCGCTTGGATGCTGGGTCGAGGAATAGATGGTGACGTCCTGATCCTCGCCAGGAACGGCCATGGCGATATGGCCTTCGAGGTAGAAGTGTTCCTGGCCGCCGATGCGCATTCTTCCCTTTAGCCGGCGCGGCGCCTGACGGATCGCCGTAGCGGCATCGCCGCGCTTCAGAGTGAGAGGCGGCGTGACGAGCTTGTCCTTCTTCGGATCGAGCGCGCCGATGTCGGTGACGAAAGGCAATTCCTTGTATTCGACCTTTGCCAATCTTGTGGCGCGGCGCGCCTGCTCGCGAGTTTGCGCAATAACGCAGAAGATAGGCTGGCCGTAGAATTGCACCTTGCCGTCGGCAAGCACCGGCTCGTCGTGGCGGCCGGTCGGCGAAATGTCGTTTTCGCCCGGCACGTCACTGGCCGTCAGCACGTCGACAACGCCGGGCGCTGTACGCACCGCCGAGAGATCCATGCTGGTGATGGTGGCATGCGTGGCACCGGAAAGCCCTAGGCAGCCATGCAGCGTGCCTGATGGTTCCGGCATGTCGTCGATGTAGACGGCGGTACCGCTGACATGTTTGTGCGCGGAATCGTGGCGCTGATCGGTGGCGACGCCGCCAGCGATCTTTTCAGCCTTGAGGTTGGGGGCAGCGTGCTTGTTCATCATGCCGCCTCGTGCCTTGAAACCTGGACCGGCTCTCTGGTGCCGCTGCTCTCGGCAAAAAAGCGCAGCAGCAGGTTTTTCGCTGCCAGGGCGCGATATTCGGCCGAGGCCCGCATGTCGGTCAGCGGGGTGAAATCCCTGGCATATTCGGCCATCGCCGCTTCAACCGTCTGTTCGGTCCATGGCTTGCCGAACAGCGCTTTTTCGACGGAAGACGCCCGCTTCGGCGTCGCCGCCATGCCGCCATAGGCGATGCGCACCTCCGCCACCGTGCCGTCCTTGGCCAGATTCAGGAAAAACGCGCCAAGGGCCGCGGTAATGTCCTCGTCGCGACGCTTGGTGATCTTGTAGACGGCAAACTTCGTTTCCTTGGCCGGCACCGACACATGCACGGCCTCGACGAATTCACCCGGCTGCCGATCCTGTTTGCCGTAGGCGATGAAGAAGGTTTCCAACGGGATCGTCCGCTGCTTCTTGCCCTTGCGCAAGGTGAGACTTGCGCCAAGCGCGATCAATGGCGGTGGCGTATCTCCGATCGGCGAGCCGTTGGCGATGTTGCCGCCGATGGTGCCCATGTTGCGCACCTGTTCGCCGCCGATGCGATCGAACAATGGCCCCAACGCCGGGATGCGCTTCGCCAATGTCGCGAAGGCGTCAGTGTAGGTGACGCCGGCGCCGATCGAAATGACGCCCTTGTCTTCCGAGATGGTGCAAAGCCCGTCGAGATCGCCGATGAAAATGGCCGGTGAAATATCGCGCATGTGCTTGGTCACCCACAGGCCGACATCGGTCGAGCCGGCCACGATGGTAGCGCCGGGTTCCTTGTCCAGCACGGCGGCGAAATCGTCGACATCGGCCGGCACGACCAGCCGCGCCTTGCCGGTTCCGATCTCGACCCGGGCGCCGTCACGCATGGCCTCGAGCCTCGCGGTGATCGCCTTGCGTTCCGTGGCCAGCGGGTCCTTTGCCGCCTTGCCGTAGCTGGAGATGGCATGCGCGGCGCGCATGATCGCCTCATAGCCGGTGCAGCGGCAGAGATTGCCTTGCAAAGCTTTTTCGACATCCGCGTTCGAGGGATCAGGCGACTTCATCCACAAGCCATAGAGCGACATGACGAAGCCGGGCGTGCAGAAGCCGCATTGCGAGCCGTGGAAATCGACCATCGCCTGCTGCACCGGATGCAACTGGCCTGGCCCGCCACGCAGATGCTCGACCGTTACGACGTGTGTGCCGTCGAGCGAGCCGAGGAAGCGGATGCAGGCATTGACGCTTTCATAGACCAAGCCGCCCTCCGACAGCTTGCCGACCAGCACGGTGCAGGCACCGCAGTCTCCCTCGGCACACCCTTCCTTGGTGCCGCGCAGCGAACGGTCGAGCCGCAGCCAGTCGAGCAAGGTCGCGTCGGGTGCCACCGACGAAAGCGCCACATCCCTGCCATTGAGAATGAAGCGGATTTCGTTGCGGATGCTAATTTTGGTCATGCCTCAGCTCCCCCTGTAGGTCGAGTAACCGTAGGGCGAGACCAGCAGTGGCACATGATAATGCACAGGCTCGGCCATGCCGAAGCGGATCGGTATCACATCGAGAAAGGCCGGTTTCGGCAGGCTCAACCCCTGCTGGCGCAAATAGTCGCCGGCGGCGAAGACCAGTTCGTATTCGCCGGTGCGGAATTCCGCGCCGGCGAGCAGCGGCTTGTCGCAACGGCCGTCGGCATTGGTGAGAACGGTCTTCAGATGTGTCCGCGCCTTGCCCTCGAGGTGATAGAGCGCGATCGACAGTCCCGCCGCCGGCTTGCCGGTCGCCGTGTCGAGGACATGGGTCGTCAGACGCCCGCCGTCGGCTTTCGACGTTTCTGCCATTGGCCGCCTCCCATTTCCGGTACGAGCGAATTGGCCCGGTACGGTCAAGTATCAACAGTGAATTGTGCGCCAATTAAAGGCGATGCATAAGTCCCGGTCGAGCGGAGTGCGACAAAAACACTTTCAAAAATTTTCGGGGGAATGCGAGAAGCACCCTTTCGATATTCTGATCATACTTCGGGCCGTGCCCGGCGGGAGGGACGATGCGTTACAGCAGAGACATGCGTGGCTACGGAGCCAATCCGCCGGACCCGAAATGGCCTGGCGGTGCACATGTCGCCGTGCAGTTCGTCGTCAATTACGAGGAAGGCGGCGAAAACTGCGTGTTGCATGGCGACAAGGCGTCCGAAGCCTTCCTGTCGGAAATCGTCGGCGCGGCACCCTGGGTGGGTCAACGCCACTGGAACATGGAATCCATCTACGAATACGGCGCCCGCGCCGGCTTCTGGCGGCTGCTCCGGCTGTTCACCGAGTCGCAAGTGCCGATCACCTGCTACGGCGTCGCCACAGCGCTCGCCCGTTCGCCGGATCAGGTAGCGGCCATGCAGGACGCCGGCTGGGAGATCGCTTCGCACGGCTTAAGATGGATCGACTACCGCGACCACAGCGCCGAGGATGAGCGCCGCGACCTCGAGGCGGCGATCAAGCTGCACTACGAAGTGACCGGCGCGCGCCCGACCGGCTGGTATACGGGTCGCACATCGATCAACACGGTGCGGATTGTGGCGGAAGAAGGCGGCTTCGACTATGTGTCGGACACCTATGACGACGAGCTGCCGTACTGGTTCGAGCATGAGGGCGGCGCGCAGCTCATCATCCCCTATACGCTCGACGCCAACGACATGCGGTTCGCCACGCCGCAAGGTTTCAACTCGGGCGACCAGTTCTTTGCCTATTTGAAGGACAGCTTCGATACGCTCTATGCCGAGGGCAAGGCCGGCCGGCCACGCATGATGAACATCGGCCTGCACTGCCGCCTCGTCGGGCGGCCGGGCCGGGTGGCGGCGCTGAAGCGCTTCGTCGACTATGTGAAGTCGCACGACAAGGTCTGGCTGGCGAGGCGCATCGACATCGCCAAGCACTGGCAAGAGGTCAATCCTTATCAACCGGCGGCACTCCGCCCATCGAAGATGGAATTCGAGACCTTCGTCCACACTTTCGGCGGCGTGTTCGAGCATTCGCCCTGGATCGCCGAACGCGCCTACGAACTGGAACTAGGCCCGGCGCATGACACTTCGGGCGGCCTGCACAATGCGCTTTGCCGTATCTTCCGCTCCGCCAGCGAAACCGAGCGGCTTTCGGTGCTCAACGCCCATCCCGACCTTGCCGGCAAACTGGCCAAGGCCAAACGGCTGACGGCGGAATCGACCAGGGAACAGGCCTCGGCCGGCCTCGACGCGCTGACCGACAAGGAGCGCGAACTGTTTTCCAAGCTCAACGCCGCCTACGTCACCACCTTCGGCTTCCCTTTCATCATCGCGGTGAAGGGAAAGACGAAGGGGGAAATCCTGGCGGAGTTCGAGGCGCGCATCGGCAACAGCCGCGGCGTCGAATTCGAGACCGCCTGCAAACAGGTCGAGCGCATCGCGCTGCTCCGCCTCAAGGACATGCTTCCGCAATAGGTTTGAAACCATGGATACGATCAGGATGCCCGAGCGAACCTATTACGCGCCACATGGCGGTCATTCCGGCCAGAACGAGCTTCTGACCGGCCGCGCCGTCTTCACTGAGGCCTATGCCGTCATTCCCCGGGGTGTGATGCAGGACATCGTCACCAGTGCGTTGCCGTTCTGGGACGAAACCCGCGTCTGGATCTTGTCGCGACCGCTATCGGGTTTTGCCGAGACGTTCTCGCAATACATTGTCGAGGTCGCGCCCGGCGGCGGCAGCGATCGGCCGGAACCCGATGCCGGCGCCGAAGGCGCTCTGTTCGTGGTCGAAGGCGAACTGACGGTTCTGCTTGCCGGCAAGACGCATGTGTTGCGGCCCGGCGGCTTTGCCTTCCTGCCGCCGGCCAGCGGCTGGACGGTTCGCAACGAAAGCAGGGCCGCCGTGCGCTTCCACTGGATTCGCAAGGCTTACGAGGTGGTCGACGGTCTCGATGTGCCGGAAGCCTTCTTCACCAATGAGCAGGAGATCGCGCCAACGCCGATGCCCGGCACCGAAGGCCGCTGGGCGACGACGCGGTTCGTCGATCCGGCAGATTTGCGCCACGACATGCACATGACCATTGTCACGCTGGAACCCGGCGCGGTCATTCCCTTCGCCGAGACCCATGTCATGGAGCACGGTCTCTATGTGCTGGAGGGTAAGGCCGTCTACCGCCTCAACCAGGACTGGGTCGAGGTCGAGGCCGGCGACTATATGTGGCTGCGCGCCTTCTGCCCGCAGGCCTGCTATGCCGGTGGCCCGGGTAAATTCCGCTATCTGCTCTACAAGGACGTCAACCGGCACGCCAAGCTCGGCGGCGCCGGCATCGCAAGGCGCGCGCTGTGACCCGTATCGTCGCGCGGCCGCTGACCCGCGAGGGCTTTGCCCCCTTCGGCGATGTCATCGACATGGGCGGCGACAACCACTACCCGATCAATGGCGGCAGGGCCGAGCGCTATCATGATCTGGCTACCGCCGAAGCAACCGGTCCGAACGCCCGCGTGCTGATCTCGATGGTGCGCGGCACGCCCTACGAATTGCCCCTGAAATTGAGCATGGTCGAGCGCCATCCCTTCGGCAGCCAGGCCTTCATCCCGCTCTCGCCGCGCCCCTTCCTGGTCGTCGTCTGCCATGACGGGGAGCAGGGGCCGGGCGAGCCGCATGCCTTCATCACCGCACCCGGACAAGGCATCAATTACCGGCGCAATCTCTGGCATGGCGTGCTGACGCCGCTCGGCGAGGCTCAGGACTTCCTGATCGTCGACCGTGGCGGCGATGGCTCCAATCTCGAAGAGTTCCATTTCTCGCACGCCTACGAGATCCACTTGCCCAACGAGAGCCTCCTGTGACCGATATTTCACTGATCGACCGCCTGCTCGATGTGATCGAGCACGACATCGTGCCGAAGACGGCCGACGGCGTTACCTATGGCAACAAGCTGTTCGGCGCGGCGATCCTGCGCAAGGACGACCGTTCGCTGGTGCTGGCTGAAACCAACAACGAGATGGAAAACCCGCTCTGGCATGGCGAGGTCCACTGCCTGAAGCGTTTCTACGAAATGCCCAGGGCTGAGCGCGTCGATACGAAAGACGCCATCTTCATCGCCACGCACGAACCCTGCTCGCTGTGCCTGTCGGCGATCACCTGGACCGGCTTCGATAATTTCTACTATCTGTTCAGCCACGAGGATTCGCGCGACAGCTTCGCCATCCCGCACGACCTGAAGATCCTGAAAGAGGTCTTCACCCTCGATCCCGGCGGCTACAATGCCGAGAATGCCTACTGGAAGAGCTTTTCTATCCGCAGGCTGGTGCGAGCGTTGCCCGAGGCAGAGCGGCGACGGCTGGAGACCCGTATCGGCGCGATTTCGGCGCGCTACGATGAATTGTCCAACATCTATCAGGCGAACAAGGACGATAACGATATCCCGCTGAACTGACGCGGATTGACCAGCCGAATTCGTTGGCTGGCCCACGACGCGGCACGGCAGGCTCCATCATCTGGCGATCCTGGAGCATGCCATGAAAACCGTCACCGAATTTGCCCGCAAAATCGTCGAATTCCCGGACATGGGCATCGTCATGCCGGATGGCTGCCGCCTGTCGGCGCGGGTGTGGATGCCGGAGGATGCGGGCGACGATCCGGTGCCTGTCATCCTAGAGCATCTGCCCTACCGCAAGCGCGACGGCACCATCTTTCGCGATCAGCTGACGCATCCTTATTTCGCCGGCCACGGCTATGCCTCGATCCGCGTCGACATGCGCGGCAATGGCGATTCCGAAGGGCTGATGGACGACGAATATTCCGAGCAGGAATTGCAGGACGCCTGCGACGTCATCGCCTGGGCGGCAAGCCAGCCCTGGTGCAACGGCAATGTCGGCATGATGGGCATTTCCTGGGGCGGCTTCAACTGCCTGCAGGTGGCGGCCAAGCGGCCGCCGGCGCTGAAAGCGGTGATCAGCCTGTGCTCGACCGTCGACCGCTATGCCGACGACATCCACTACAAGGGCGGCTGCCTGCTGATCGAGAATTTCGGCTGGGCCTCGACCATGCTGTCCTACTCGTCGCGGCCGCCGGATCCGCTTTTGGCCGGCGACAACCGGTGGCGCGATCTGTGGCTGACCCGGCTGGAGAACCAATCCTTCCTGGCGCCGCTGTGGCTGAAACACCAGCACCGTGATGCCTACTGGAAGCGCGGCTCGATCTGCGAGGATTTTTCCGCCGTCAAAGCCGCCGTGCTGTCGATCGGCGGCTGGCATGACGGCTACCGCAACACCGTCTCGCATCTGGCGACCAACATCCAAGCCCCGGTCAAGGGCATCGTCGGGCCATGGATCCACAAATACCCGCACTACGCCGGGCCCAAGCCTGCCATCGGCTTCCTGCAGGAGGCCTTGCGCTGGTGGGACCGCTGGCTGAAGGGTGTCGACACCGGCGTCGAGGCCGACCCGGCCTACCGCGCCTATGTCATGGACAGCGTGCGTCCGGCGCGCTGGCACCCCGAGCGTCCCGGCCGTTGGGTGGCGGAGCAGGAATGGCCCTCGCCAACCATCAAGATGCAAACGCTCGATCTGATCTCCTCAACGGAAAAACCCGCCATCATCGCCTCTCCGCAAAGCTGCGGCCTGGCCGGCGGCGAGTATTTTCCCTTCACCTTCGGTCCCGAAC